>JBAXTC010000276.1:0-8918 GCA_037130375.1 Verrucomicrobiota bacterium
ACGCCCGCAGCGTCCGGCCAGTGAATAGCGCTCTCCCGCGCGCAAGAGCGGCGGCAGAATGCTCGCCGCTCTTCGTGCATGGCCGATCTCTGACCCGAATTACGACGCCACCAAGGCGGCGGGGGCCAACCGCGGCGGGATCACTTGACCCATTCGGCGGTCTTGAGGGCTTCGGTTTTTTGAGTCAAATGAAATATCTGCCGGGCGTTTCCGTGCAGGACGATGTCCACCAGTTCGAGGGCGTCGGTCAATGTCAGCCAGCCCTCATCCACCAATTCAAACAGAGCCTGGGAAATACCGCGACGGGCGATGATGGCGTGGCCGAGCACGGGTTCGACCGGAATGTAATCGCCGCCAAATGGCAGAAGTTTGTTAGCCGGCGCAGTCACGATGTGTTTCTTGAGATAATCTTTGGCGGCAACGGGGTTGATGATCCAGGACCAGCACATATCGATGTGCGCATTGGCATAGTTTTTGGCCAGAGCGAGCATCTCCTCGTAGTAAGGGTAGCCGATGTGCATGAAGACGAATTTGGTATCCGGCGAAAGCCGGCAGAGATCTGAGGCCGAGCCCGGATTGTGTTGGAGGCGGGCGAGCGGCATGGAATTCTGTCCGGCGTAGTAACCGGTGTGCAGCTTCACCGGCAACCCGTGCCTGGTAGCTTGCTCCACCGCATACCAGAAGAGATGATCTTCCAGCAACTTGCGATCTTCAGGGTTGACGGGATCCTTTTGGAGAACCTTTGCAAACACCGGCTCGGCTTTTTCCGCTGGCACGCGGGCGTAATCGATGTCGCGGCTGTAGGCATTTTGGGATTTCGCGGCGACCGCATATTTGCCGTAGCGGTCAAACCACCAGTCGATGACGCGGTGCCAATCCGAGAGGGTCTTTGGGTCGATGCCTGTGGCGGGTGCGTATTGGCGAATATTCGGCCCGGCAAACATCCCGACGATGCTGATGTCCTGCATGAGGAACGTGGGCATGTCTGATTCTTTGAAAGGTACGCCGGTGAGGCAGTTTACCTGGCAGGACTGGATCCCGGCGAGGTCGTGCAGGATATGGTGATAAAACCCGGTCCGGCGCGTCTTTTCGTAGCCCGCCTGAATCTTCGCAACGGTTGCGGCTGACACGTCATCGACCGCGTAGAGTTCGCGGCAGGCGATGCGAACGGCCTGGGCATAACCGGTGTTCTTGACCGCCCGCCAGTAAGGAGCGATCAGCTTCCACTTAGCCCCCGGCTCGACTTTTGGCGACAGGAACTGGTCCATGTCGGCCTTGGGCATGCCGGCGACCAGCAGGTCCGAGTTGAGGTAATGGCTCAACAGCAAAGCCCAATCATCACAGGGTACGTGCGAAGAGGATGTCACATCCAACCTCTGCTTCTCCTCGATGAGATGCTCGTGCGTGTCAATCAGCGGAGCTTTAAAGACATGCTCAAGAATGATCTTCCGGGCATCGCCGACGCGGGCCGGCTTCCGCGCCAGCGGGGTCGTGCTTTCCGCTGCTTGAACTTTCGTGGAGTCGGCTGCCACGAGCACCGCGCCGAGTGCGCCGAAGCTCTTTAATACCGCACGCCGCGAGATGGTTTGTTTCGTTTTCATAACGCTCCCGAAGCTTGGCGCGCCTCCGAATTGTTGGCAAGCGAGCTTTAGCCGGCTTACATCGCACCTCCTGCCCCTGACGATCTCGCTTCTCGGTCGTCCAAACGGTCGTCCAAAGCCGGCTTAAGCCGGCGCTCCCTCGCTTCTGGGGCCGACAAGAGTTGTTTCCGAAAGGCTTGATTTTCCTCAGATTTCTGCGAGGTAATAGCGGCGGTGCCAAAGCCAATGACCACAAACGCGGCGAAAATTGAGATTGCTCAGCCCAAATTGTTTACAATGGGGGCGGTGATCGTGACAAGCCTTTATGGGCTTTCGCTGGCCGTGCCGATTCTCGTTTCGGTGTTGGTGGTGAGCGTGTTGAAGTTCGGGATTTTGACCGCCGTCATCCCGTTGGTGGCGCTGGTCGGGACCGTTTATTTCCTTCCGTTCGGGCTCGGAAATCCTCACGTGGCGAGACTGGTTCGGTCGCTGAATCCCGACGCGGGCAAGGCCGGGGAAGGGTTCATCGTTCAACTGGCACTATGGCCCCGAGTCCGGTCGGGATTGCGGGCGGTGCTGGAGGATGCCGACGATTTTGGGTATCTGAGTTTTACCGGGGCGGAGATGTGCTTTCAGGGGGATTCCGTCAAGTTAACCGTGCCCTTGGATTGCATTGAAGAAGTGCAGGTCCAGAACATCGGGCTGCGGGGCCTCTTTGTTTATGGACGACGAATCGGAGTGGTGGTTTCGGGCTTGCCGAACGTGGAAGCACTTGAGTTTACGGAACGTTCCTCCTGGCTGCTGCCGACCTCGAGGAAGATCACCCGGAAATTGCACGCACAGCTTTCAAGGAAATGAAGACGCCCGCTCTACCGTCCTGCGATTATCAGCCCAAAGCCTACAACGGCCCGTCGTCCGACGAAGTGATGGCGCTGCGCAAACAATTTCTGAGCCCGGGAATCTTCCACTTTTACAAGAAGCCGATCATGCTGGTGGAAGGCAAGGGCCAATACGTTTGGGACGAAACCGGCAAGCGCTATCTCGATGGCCTGGGCGGCATCGTCACGATCAGCGTGGGGCATTGCCATCCGCACGTGGTGGAGGCGGCGCGGGGACAGAACGAGAGGCTGCAGCATGCGACGACGATTTATTTGCATCCGAACATTGCGGAATATGCGCAGAAGCTCGCATCGAAGATGCCGGGCGACCTCAAGGTCTGTTACTTCGTGAATTCCGGTTCGGAAGCGAACGACCTGGCGCTGTTGATGGCCCGCGCCTATAGCGGCAACTTCGATGCCATCGCCTTGCGCAACTCCTATCACGGGGGGAATGTTGCCGGCATGGGGATGACAGCGCACAGCACTTGGAAATTCAACGTGCCCCATAGTTTCGGGGTCCATCACGCCGCGGTGCCGGATCCGTATCGTGGTCCGCACGGGCGGAATGACGCCGAGGCGGGCAAGAAATATGCGGCGGACGTAAAGGAGCTGATTGATTTCGCCACGCCGGGGCAGGTGGCGGCTTTCATCGCCGAATCAATTCAGGGCGTCGGCGGGGTGGTGGTGTTCCCGGACGGTTACCTCAAGCACGTTTATGAACACGTGCGCGGTGCCGGCGGCGTGTGCATTGCGGACGAGGTGCAAGCGGGGTTTGGCCGCACCGGCACGCATTTCTGGGGGTTCGAGACGCAGGGCGTGATTCCGGACATTGTGACGATGGCCAAGGGGATTGGCAATGGGTGCCCGCTGGCGGCGGTGGTGACGACGCCGCAAATTGCGAGCGTGCTGGCCAGGCGGATTCACTTCAACACGTTCGGCGGCAACCCCGTCGTGTGCGCCATCGGCAAAGCGGTGCTCGAAGTCATTGAACGCGAAAAGTTGCAGGAGAATTGCCTCAAGCTGGGAAACTACATCCTGGCCGGCCTGGAGAAGCTCAAAGCCAGACACGAGATTATCGGCGACGTGCGCGGCAAGGGGTTGATGCTCGGCATCGAGTTGGTCAAGGACCGCGCGACCAGGGAACCCGCCAAGGCGGAGTGCGCACAGGTGCTTGAGCTGGCCCGCGACATGGGTTTGCTGCTTGGGAAAGGGGGGTTGCAGGGGAGCGTGATTCGGTTTGCGCCGCCGATGTGCATCACGCAGGCGGACGCGGATTTCATTCTGGAGGTTTTTGACGCGACGCTGAACCAGCTTGAGGTGGCCGCCAGCGGGACGGCGGGCAGATAAATGGTGAGCGCAGGGTGGCGGTTGCGTCGGAGGCGGTAATTTCGCAGAATACTTCTTGCGCTTCAGCGGGAATGGTGTATTTTGTAGTTGAGTCTAATAGATAGCTTGTCGCTTCCAGCACATGGTAAATCTTCAGGTGAACGTCGTTCAGTGATGATTTGAAACCCGATCCTCGGGAACAGTTTGGAGATAACAGGGGAATACTAAGGACATTTAAACATCATATGAACACAAAATTATTCGTGGGAAATCTTTCCTTCAATACGACTGAAAACGACTTGCAGGACGCCTTCGCGGCGCACGGCACGGTCACCGAGGCCAACCTGATGATGGACCGTGCCACCGGCCGGCCACGCGGGTTTGCTTTCATCACCATGGGAACGCCCGAGGAGGCTCAGAAGGCGATTGCCGCCCTCAATGGGTCGAACCTCGACGGACGCGACCTGACAGTCAACGAGGCGAAGCCCCGGGAAGAAAACCGCTCCGGCGGATCGCAAGGCGGCGGACGCCGTGAATTCAGCCGCCGCTATTAAGCGAACGCTCTCAAGCCAGGCGTGGGGCATAGGCTCCACGCCTTTTTTGTGGCGAGATTAGATCATGGAATTGTCTCAATTGCGTAACCGATCAAAAAAACGGCGCCGGGCGAAAGAGCAACCGGCCTCCGGCAAGCCGCGCCAGTTGCGTCGCACGTTTGTTGTTGACGCCAGCGCCGGCGATCGCGGGGACATGCCGCCGCCTGGCACTCGGAATAAAGGCGTTAAATCCGGTGCCGTTGCTCAAGGCAAAAGTGTCCCCGGCGGCAATGGCAGCAAAGCCGTTCCCAGCGCAGGGCCTGAGGCAAGAGATTTGTCGGAAACGGTCAAGGCGCTGCTCCACCTGGCCCGTGAGCAGGGCCAGATTACCTACGACGACATCAACGATGTTTTGCCGGAGGGAATGTCGCCGGATGACCTGGATACGCTCTATGCCCGGCTGCAGAACCTCGGCATCACGATTGCGGCCCATGCCGAGGTCGAAAAGGCGAGACCCGAAGAGCGGGAAGCCGAAGATGAGCGCCAATTTGATGCGCTGAGAGACCCCGTTCAATTGTATATGAACGAGGTGGGGAGAGTGCCCCTGCTAACGCGCCAGCAGGAAGTCGAGGTTTTCCAACGGATCGAGCAGGCCGAACATGAGATGAAACGGCTCGTTTACGGCTTGGGCTTTGTTGGCAAGGAGCACGCTGCGATTGCCGCAAAGCTGCTGGCTGAGCCTCCGACTGAACGATTTGACCGCATAGTGGTGGACAGCAAGGTCGCCAGCCGCGAAAAGCACCTCGAGACACTGCGCGGCCTGGTCAAAAAGATCGCGGCGCTGGATGCGCTGGCCGACGAGGGCTACGCCGAGTGGCAGAAGGCCGCGTCTGCTGCCCGCCGGGAGAGGATTCTTGTCGAGCTTCAAAAGATCGACCGAAAGATCGAGGAGACTTTGCCGAAGTTCTTTTTCAAGCAACGGGTGCTGGAAGACATGATCGTGGTAGCCGGGAACACGCACGGGAAATTCCAGACTGGCTTGCAACGCATCCAGGAGCTGGAAGGCTATCCCAAATCCGCCCAACAGCAGAAGGCTCTCCGTCAGGAGCGCGACAAGCTCCTGGTCCTCGAACAATTTGTTCGCGGCCCGCAGCAGGAGTTTTCCGAAATCTACACCAAGTTGCACCGAGCGGAGGAGGTCGCCCGGCAGGCCCGACACCACATGGCCGAAGCCAATCTGCGCCTCGTCGTCTCGATTGCGAAGAAATATGCAAACCGCGGGCAGCCTCTGCTCGATCTGATTCAGGAGGGCAATATTGGGCTGCTTAAGGGAGTGGAGAAGTTCGAGTATCGGCGCGGCTACAAGTTTTCCACCTATGCGGTGTGGTGGATTCGGCAGGCGTTGACCCGCTCGATTGCCGACCAGGCCCGCACCATTCGGATTCCGGTCCACATGATCGAAATCATGGCCAGGCTCTGGCGGGCGCAGAAACAGCTCAGCCAGGAACTAGGTCGCGAGCCATCGCCCGAGGACTTGGCCGATGAGATGCGGCTGCCGGTTTCGCGCGTCAACACGCTGCTAAAGATGGCGCGCCAACCAGTCTCGCTGGACGCCCCGGTGGGCGACGATGGCGACGTCAGCGTGGGGGATTTCGTCGAAGACAAAGGCGCCGAGAACCCGTCGGAAGCAACCAGCCAACGCATGCTCAAAGAGAAGATGGAACATGTGTTGACTCTGCTCAGCGAGCGGGAGAGGAAGATTCTTGAAATGCGCTTTGGCCTGGTGGATGGCTACGGCCATACACTGGAGGAAATTGGCAACTTGTACCATGTGACGCGCGAACGTATCCGGCAAATTGAAGCCAAGGCGCTGCGCAAGCTGCGGCACCCCTCGAGGGTCCACCACCTGCATGGTTTTCTCGAAACCAACCTGCAAAATGTCTCGCTGGTCGTTGCAGGGAACACCGCTTGAGGTTAGCACGGAGTCTCCGACTCCGTGGACCGGCAGGTCGGAGACCTGCCCTACGTCCGCGGTCGTTCCTGCTCCCCACGGTCATGCGGGCTCCGGCTACTTTGCGTCCATGAAACGAAACATGCGTCACATCCGCTCCGCTCATGGCGGACAAGGATTGGCTGTGGGGGCTGCTCGTTTTGAGTCTTGAACGAGCGCCGCATGGAGCGGCAGTTTCTCTCGGAGTGCGCAGAGCACCGCACCACCTTGCGCCAACAGTTGGAGCAGCAGGCGGTGATGTACAAGAGCGCCTTGGAAGATACAGCAAAATTTGAGCCGTTCCTCGTCAATTGATTGCCAACCCCAATCCGCAATCCGCAATCCGCAATCCCGTTGGAAACTAGTGGTTCGACGCCTTCCCCCTCGTCCCCTACGAAAAGGGCCCGCCCGGAGAAACTGAACTCAGCACCTTGTGTAATTTAACGCTACGAACAGGCAGCGACCATCGCGAGCCAAATTGGCTCGCTGCGGCGGTCGTGACCTGGACGGCCCTGTGGCCTCGGCCAGCCAAGCAGTTTGGAAGCCAGAGTGGCCGGGGGACAGAACGCCGAAAGGCAATGGTGACGCGGCAATTGCAGCGGTAATCTGAAATCCAAAATGGCACCGCTCAGCCCACCGCCCGGAGAGTGGCCGCATGCCGAGGCCCTGGCCACGCTGGCTCAGGCCCTGGTGCCGATGCCCGCCTGGCGTGGCATTCCGAGATTGACGTCGCCACTTTCGGGAGTATGACTGGTTTATGAAACTCGGCGTAAAACGGAAGGTTCTGGCGAAGATGCTCGAACTGGTGGCCAGAAAGATTCCCGATGCCAGGGAAGCAGTTGAACGAATAATATCTATGACCACGAACTCGACGCGCAGCACCCCCGCCATGAATACCCCTTCACCAAGCAAACAAAGGATATGACAGTGTTCAAACTCCAGAATTGGTCCGACTGCTTTACTGGCAGGGAGGATTTGGGCGTGCAATTAATCCAGCAGATCCGTCGGCTGATGGTGCAGGACACGGCCACAGATGACATCGAGCGTGGCTTTGTTTATTGGGTTGGCGACGTTAACCAGAGAATCTGGGTTGAAGAGGGGCGGCAACCAGTCGATTTCACGCTCTGGAAGATTCATATTCAGACTGAATTCCTCAAGCCCAAAGGCTTGAAAGAAGCTACACCGATCGTTGAATTGGCCAATTACGCTGCCACTTTGGGGTTCTGCGCCTTGATTCCGGACGGCGAGAAAGGCTGGCTCCTGGCCAATACCATCGTAGCTCACCAGGACATGTCGTCCGCGCCACTTGGGCTGGCAAATGCCTCACCGGAAGGGACTGGGAAAATGACTTCGAGGCTGGACAACGCCTGATCGAGGCGCGGTTGAAGAAAATCATGTCCTCGGAGGAGGGTCGTGCAAAACTGGCTGCCGACGCGCAACGAGACTTCGATCGGAGGACTCTTGCGACAGCAACGGCGGTGACCCAGCAACTGGGCAGCCAGAGCGGGCTGCTGGCTAACCCAATCGCTTTAACGAATGACTTCTTCCGTCACGCCAAAAGCCAGACCCTCTTTGTTTGTGGGCTGTTTAATGCAATGGGGCCGACTTGGAATATCGTCTCCCTTGTTTCGGTTGGGAGTGAGGATGGTTTTCTGCTTTGCCATCGAATGCTTAATCCATTTCAACAAGTGAACCACGCATGGGGGCGTTTTAAGGATGGAACCGGCAGGGCAGCTAAAGACGTGTGTGATGCGGTGATTGAGCTTTTCCGCAGGAATGGGTCAGCTACAGCTCCAATGTTAGCGAGTATTCCGTCGTGGTTTCTAGGGCATGCATTTGATGACCATTACGAGCATCTGGGGGCTGAGGCTCTGGCTGCTTTTGCCTTGCAACATCAACCGGATCTCCAGTCAGAGATTGAGCTTTATCAGCGAGTGCCAAACCCCTGGGAACGCGCTTCCCAAGCCGTGGAATCCGCCATGGCAGGCTTGGACGCCAGGAAAACCAAGCCTCACTCCCTCCCAAAAGCCGGCACGCGAAAGGTAGATGAAGCGCTCATCAGCAAATGGATGGAGGTGGTGACTTCGGAAGAGCATTTGTTGCCCGAGATAATCGGGATGGCCCAAGCGTCGGTGGGGTGCCTTGAATATCAGCGCAAACACGGGAACGCGGAACTGGCGGATGCTGCGCTGTCCTTTGCGGATTTAGACGCCTACTTGAAGTCGCTCAAGTTTGATTTGTTTGACAAGATTGACTGGCAATCGGCTGGCCAAAGTTGAGTTTAATGAAGCTTCGAGACTTCATCCTTGAACATCTGCAGAAGCGGTTGGAAACCCAGGTCACGCTGGGCCGAGGCCTCGGCGATATGTGTCAGGCCGGGGAAGACCGGGTGGCGGCGGATTGGGGAGCAGACGAATGGTTCCATGCCGCTCCTGACGGAGCTTGCGGAGATCGTTGTTGGTTGCGGTTCCTATAAACATGCCGCTCCTACGGAGCTGGTGGGGTCCCGGCGGCGCCGTTGCTATAAACATGCCGATCCTGACGGAGTTGTCGGGCGCGGCCCCTCGTGCATAGCTCCGTAGGAGCGGCATGTTTATAGCTGAGGCGCCCC
>JBAXTC010000277.1:0-8907 GCA_037130375.1 Verrucomicrobiota bacterium
GGGGATTTGAACAGGAGGCAACAGAGGGAACAGAGAAATGCAGAGAGTAATGTCTCTGTTATTTCTGTTTCCTCCTGTTGAATCTGTGGGTTCATGTTAGTTTCCTCTTGTTGAAGTCTTAATGTTATTAGGCGGGATATTTCTCTAGTGCCTGCTCCAATTGTGCCTGGGCGTCCGCGAAGGCGTAACCTTGTACCAGTTTCTCGAACGGGGGCCAGGCGTCCCCGGGGAGCAGCGGACGGAGCGCTGCATGGTTTGCCTCGATGAATTCCACCGCGCCGGGATCAAATTCAGACAGCAGTTTGGTTAGCTGCACCGCGGCCGCGCGCGTTTGCGCGGGATTCTCGGGTGGTGCTGCGGCCGGTTGCGGGTTTGGTTCGGGCAAAGACGGGGAGGCCCGCAATTGCGCCAATAGCGGATCGAGCGCGGCGGCGACTTGTCGGAGCGCGGAGTCCGTTTCGGCGGCAGTAGCCCGGTTCCGAATAAGCTTCTCCAACGCGCCGGCGGCGATTTGCACCGGTTTGGCGCCGATGTTCCCGGCCACTCCCTTGAGCGTGTGGGCGAGGCGCTCGGCCAGAGCGGAGTCGCCCTGGGCCAGTGCGGCGGTGATCTGCTCGACCGACGGGCCTTGCTGCTCTGCGAACTGGCGCAGGAGTTTCAGATAGAGCTTTCGATTGCCCGCGACGCGGGCCAGGCCGTCCTTCGCGTCGAGACCTTCGACTTCCGGCAGCTCCGGGCTGGTCAGGGCACCCGCCGCTGCGGGGGCCGGCGTGGCTGGCGGCGCGGCGCCGGTCGTTGGTTTGTAGTAGCGAGCCACGGTCTCGAAGAGCGCCACAGGATCAATGGGTTTCGAGATGTGATCATTCATGCCCGCCGCCAGACACCGTTGCCGCTCTTCCATGGTGGCATGCGCCGTCATGGCGATCACGGGGAGAGTCGCGAAGCGCGCATCCCCACGAATCTTTGCCGTGGCCTGGTAGCCGTCCATCTCGGGCATCTGGAGGTCCATGAGGACAAGGTCGAAGCTGGTGGGGGAGGCGCAGAGTCGCTCCACGGCTTCGCGTCCGTTGCCGGCCACGTTGACGGTCGCGCCGACCCCTTCGAGCAGTTCCACCGCGATCTGCTGGTTGATTTCGTTGTCCTCGGCAAGCAAGGCGCGCAGCCCGCGCAAGGGCGAATCCGCTTCCTTCACCCGGCCAACCCCTCCGGCGGGTTCGTCTGCTGGCGAAGCAAAGACATTGACCAGCGTATCGACGATCATGGATTTGGTCACCGGCTTGACGAGGAACCCGTCGAGTTGGAGGCGCTCGGCTTCCTCGCGCACCTCCTCGCGCCCGAAAGCGGTGACCAGCACGATGGCCGGCTGTTTCGTGAGCGTCTCGTCGCTCTTGATATGGCGGCTGGCCTGCAGGCCGTCCATGCCGGGCATCCGCCAGTCCATGAAGATGATGTCGTAGGGAGCCGCAGGGTCCTGCGCCTTGACGGCGGCGATGGCTTCGGCCCCGGACGCCACCACCTTGACATGGCTGGCGATGGCGCTGAGCGGTTCTTGCAGGATTTCCCGCGCCGCGGCGTTGTCATCCACGACCAGCACACGAAGGTGCGCCAACCGTTCGGGGACAATTTTGCCCGAGCCTTTCGCGGCACCGACTCCAAGCCAAACGGTGAAGAAGAAGGTGGTGCCGACCCCGGCTTCGCTTTCGAGCCAAACGCGGCCGCCCATCAGCTCGACCAACCGCCGGCAGATGGTCAGGCCCAGACCCGTGCCGCCGTGTTTGCGAGTGGTGGACATGTCAGCCTGGGTAAACGGCTGGAAGAGCTTCGCTGCCTGCTCCTTCGTCATGCCGATGCCCGTGTCGCGAACGGAGAACTTGAGCTGGACCTTCTCGCCGGTGCGTTCGGCCAGGTCGATGTTGAGCCGGATCTCGCCCTGCTCCGTAAACTTGACCGAGTTATTGACAAAGTTCGTGAGGATTTGGCCGAGGCGGAGAGGGTCGCCGAGCAGATACTCGGGAATTGCAGGCGAGACATGGGCGAGGAACTCGAGGCCCTTGTCGTGCGCCTTCTGGGCCGTGAGCGTCGTGACCGAGCTGATCACCTCGTCGAGCCGGAAGTCGGTTGTCTCGATGTCGAGTTTGCCGGCCTCGATCTTCGAGAAGTCCAGGATGTCGTTGATGATGGCCAGGAGCGAGGTGCCGGCGTTGTGGACTTTGCTGACATAATCGCGCTGCTTGGCGTTGAGGGGGGTTTTGAGGGCGAGGTGGGACAAGCCGATGATGGCGTTCATCGGGGTGCGGATTTCGTGGCTCATGTTCGCCAGGAACATGGATTTCATTTGGGTGGCTTCCTCGGCCTTCTGTTTGGCCGCCAGGATTTCCGTTTCCTGCTGCTTGCGCAGCGTGATGTCGGTACAGAGGGCAAATGCGCCAGTCTTCACCCCCTGATCATCCATGAGCGGGGAGGCGCTCATTTGACAGGAAACCTGGGAGCCGTCCGGCGCACTCAGCGATAACTCGTAGTTGCCGGATTCGCCGTGGGCGCGGCGGGAGACATTTTCCTTAAAGATACGAGTGTTTTCCTGGTCGGTGAAGTCGAAGATACAGCGTCCGACGATTTCCTCGCGGGGTCGCTTGAGAATCTTGCACAGCGAGTCGTTCACTTCGACCGTCACCGCGTTATTGTCAACCAACCAAAACCCCTCGAGGCTGGTTTCGATGATTTTGCGAATCTTCTTTTCGCTGGTCGCCAGGGCCTGTTGCTGGCGTTTGCGCTCGGTGATGTCGGTGAAGCTGATCACCGCACCCACAATGGCCCCGTCCTTGAGCATTGGCGTGGCCCCATACTCGACGGGCACCCCGACACCATCCTTGCGCCAGAGGAATTCGTCGTCAATGCGGCTGGCCTTGCCGTGCTTGTAGGCGGCAAACATCGGGCATTCTTCTTGCGGATAGACGCTCCCGTCGGGTCGCTGGTGATGAAAGGCGGCGTGGGACGGCTGCCCGACCAATTCCTCGGCCGTGAATTCAAGCATCTGGCAGGCGGCGGGGTTCACAAAGGTGACTCGTCCCTCGGTGTCCGTGCCAAAGATGCCCTCGGCGCTGGATTCGAGGATAAGCCGCGAGCGTTGTTCGCTCACCTTGAGTTGCTCGCGTTGCGTGGTGAGCTCGCGTTGCTGCGTCAGCAATTCCTCCTGCGACTGCGTCAACTCCTCCGTCTGCTCCTCAAGCCGGCGGGCCTGCTCCTGCGTCTGCGCGAGCAATTCCTGGGTGCGGAGGTTGCGCTGCAAGACCTCGAGGCTCATCGCCACCACCGGCAGCAGTTCTTCGAGCAGCGCCTTTTCCTGCGCGCTGAACGGGCGGAAAGAGGCGAGCTCGAGCACGCCCAGCAGCTTGCCTCCGGACAACAGCGGCGACGCCACCGTCTGCACCGGCTTGGCTCCGCCCAGGCCGGAAGCGATTTGCAGATAATCCGGGGGGAGATTCGTGAGCGTCACGGTTGTCCGCTCCTGCGCGCATTGGCCAACCAAACCCTCGCCCACCCCGAATGCATCAGCGGCAGCCGCCCCTTGAGCCAGGCCGTAGGCCGCAATCCGCTTGAGCAGCCCGGGGTTCTCTTCGAACAGGTAGAAGCCCGCGACGCCGCCACCCAGCAGCGGCACCAGGCCGGAAACGAGCCGGTGCGCAAACTCCGCGAGCGAGGCCGCGCCCTGCAATTCCCCTGTGAGCTGGTTGGTGCTGGATTTTACCCAGCGCTGCTCGTTCATCGCGGCGGCGCCTTGCTTGAGCACGCCAATCGAACGGGCCAGGGCGCCCGTCTCGTCCGTGTTCTGCGTGAACGGAACTTCCTGGGTGTAGTCGCCAGCGGCGATGGTTTTCACTGATGCCTCCAGCGCCCGAATCGGCCGGACGATTCGCCGGAAAGTGAGGAATCCCAGCAGGCCAGTCAGCAGCACGGCGGCCGAGTTGATGATCAGCATTCTAGATCGGGACTCCTCGATGGTCTCAACCGCCACCTTGCCGGCGGCGTGCGCCACATCTCTATTGTACTGAATCCACTCGCCGGAAGTATTGGTCAGGCGATCACCCAACGTGGCTGTCGAGCCTTTGAGGAGGAAGGTGGCAGCGTCGTCGCGACGACCCTCGGCCGCCAACTTGACGGCCTGGCTGGCACCGGCGAGCCAGTCGCGATACGAATCCCGAAAGTCGTTCAGCAGCCGACGGTCTTTCTCGTCCGCGACCAACTCGTCGCCATATTGGCGCAGCAACCGGGACACTTCGACTGAGGCCGTATCGAAGGCCGACCGGGCCTTCGCCTGCTCTGCATCGCTGTCAGCCAGCAGGCAATTCCGAACGTTCACTCTCAACTGCTCAAAGTTGCGGGAAAGATCCCCCAGCACGGCGAGACTCGTGATTTGGGTTTCGGCGACAAAGCGGCTTCGCTGCTCGATCTTCGACAGTTGCAGCCGGGTGAAGCCACCAATCCCCACCAGCGCCACCAGTGGCACGGCGAGCAGAATGATTAAACGCTTAGCGATGGTCATAGGTCGATGTTCGTCAATTTGAAATGCTGGGTGCCGGCGTGCCGGTGTAGCGCGGGCAAGCGATGGTCCGACGCGAATACACGCCGTCAACACCCGCCGTGAACCAGTGTCCTGCTTTGCCCAGATGCTCCGTCGGATCAATCATCAGCAAACCGTCCGGCGCGAGCAGCGAGGCCATACGTTCCAGGACCGCATAACGGTGGCCGGCCTCCAGATACATCAGCACGTTGCGGCATAGCGCCACATCGAACGGTCCTGTGACCGGCCAAACCGCGCTCGCGAGGTTCAACAGGCGGAACTCCACCAGGCGGCGCACGGCGGGAGCGATGCTCGACCGGCGGGCGACGCCGGTCTGACACAGGAAATTCTCACGCCGTCCCGGTTGCAGCCCGCCCAGCGCCGCCTCACCATATTCGCCTTGCTGTGCCACCGCCAGCGCGTCCAGGTCGATGTCCGTGGCGAGGATGCTGGCCGGTGGATCATCGCGCCGAGACAGCTCGATTAACGTCATTGCCAGCGAATAGGGTTCCTCGCCGGTTGCCGCCCCGGCCGACCACAGGCGCGCCCGACCGCGGTGGTCAGCCGCCCGAAGCGCGTGCTCGGCGGCGATTTCGAGCTGGCGCGGGTGGCGGAAGAAGCCAGTGAACTTCGTTGTCAGCAGGCAGACGAGTTTTCGCCGGGCAGTCGTTTCCCCCTCCTCGGCGGCGCTGAGCAGTGAATCCAGCCCCGTGCTGTCGCCAACCCCAAGCCGCCGACTGCGGCCTTCGAGCAGTTCGCGGTGGCGTTCAGACAGTTCGATGCCCGCCAGGCTTAAGGCCAGTCGTTTCGTCCGGTCAAACTGCTGGTTTGATATCATTACGGCTCACTAACGCGGAACAAATCGCGGTTTCACGGATAAAGGCTGTTTCAGCCAGGAGCACGGTCGCCGGGCTTCGTGCCGCAAACAGCAGCGATGATTATAACTCAAGCGCGTCGCTCATCCTGGGCCGCTTCGGCGAGAGATGAAAGCCTCGATTTTCCGGCTCGGCCTGTGGACTTCTTACAACAACGCAGGCGAAGGCGCTAGAAGGAATGACGAATGACATCAGTTCTCACACCTGCGGTGAAGTCGTCGATGAGCGGGTGGTGGCATCCGCCTGCTTGACCGTCACGTGAGAACTTTTGATGTCTTTTCAGTCCGTTTTGTGGCAAATGAGACGCCATGCATCTGGCCCATCTACGCCTTCGCGATTTCCGCAATTACACGCGGCTGGATGTGGATTTTTCGCCGGGCTTTCATCTGCTGCTCGGGACCAACGCCCAAGGCAAGACGAATATCCTCGAAGCCATTTACCTCATGGCCACCCTGCGCTCCTTTCGCGGCGTCGGGAGCGCGCAAATGGTTCGCCACGGCCAGAAAGGCTATTTTGTCGGCGGCAATGTGATCGGTCAGGGCGGGCATGACATCAAAATATACTGGTCCAGCGGGGAGCGCAGCCTGAGCCTGGACGGCCGGCCGGTGCGCAAGCTGACGGATTACCTGGGAGTGCTGCGCACGGTGGTCTTTTGCACTGAAGATCTCTACCTGGTCAAAGGAGTGGCACGCGCCCGCCGTCGCTTTCTCGATCTGCTGCTCTCGCAAACGCATTCCACCTACTTGCCGCTGTTGCAGCGTTACACGCAGGCGCTGCGATCTCGCAACGCGCTGCTCAAACAACCCGTGCTCGACCTTGCGACACTCGAAAGCTTCTCCCGCGAGCTGGTCGGCGCCGGAGACGAGATCATCCGCCTGCGGCGCGAGTTGGTCCCGCGCTTTTCGCCGCTGGCGCGCCTGGCCTATCGGCGTATTTCCAATGACGCCGAGGAGTTGCGCCTGGAGTACCAGCCGAGCGTGAAAGAGGATTTTACGGTCGAGTTGGCGCAATCCCGCCGGCGCGAGGGGGCGTATCGCTCGACGATCATCGGGCCGCATCGGGATGATTTGGAGCTGCTGCTCAACAACCGCTCGGCCGCGCAGTTCGGAAGCGAAGGCCAGAAACGCACGCTGGCCATCGCCTTCAAGCTGGCCCAGGCCGAGTACCTCGCCGGCCTTCACGGCTCGCCGCCGGTCCTGCTGATCGACGACATCATGGGCGAGCTGGATGCAAAACGGCGCGGCGGTTTCCTCCCGTTGCTGGAGCAGGCCCATCAATCGCGCGGCCAGGTCTTCATGACGAGCACGGAAGAGAACTGGCCGCAAGAATTGGGTCGTGAGGGGCAAAAGTGGAACGTGGAGAACGGGATGTTGGTTAAACCGATTATATGAGTTACATGAGTAACATGAGTTGTATGAGTTGCATGAGTCCGATGTGGCGTGATGGCGGCGTGGCTGGCATTCGCTTCATGGCATTGCTTTTGGTGGTCGCCCTGCGGGTTGACGCTGCGGAAGTCAATTGGCCGGAGTTCCGTGGCCCGCGCGGCGACGGAACCTCCACCGCGACCAACCTGCCGCTGCACTGGAGCGAACAGCAGAACGTGAAGTGGGCGACTCCGGTCCACGGTCGCGCCTGGTCGTCGCCGGTGATATGGGACCGGCAGGTTTGGGTGACGACGGCCACCACGAACGGGCACGAATTGTTCGCCGTTTGCCTGGACCGGGACAGTGGCAGGATCGTTCGCGACCTGAAACTCTTTGACGTCGAGAAACCCCAATACGCCCATCCGTTCAACACGTACGCCTCGCCGACCCCGGCCATCGAAGCGGGACGCGTTTACGTCACCTTTGGCGCGCCGGGAACGGCCTGCCTGGACACCCAAACCGGCGAAATGCTTTGGGCGCGGCGGGATATCGAGTGCAACCATTTTCGCGGCGCCGGTTCATCGCCGATCCTCTGCAGCAATCTGGTCATCCTCAACTTCGACGGCAGCGACCATCAGTTCATCCTCGCGCTCGACAAGAAAACCGGGCGCACCGTTTGGCAGAAGAATCGGTCCATTGATTTCCAGGATCTTGGCCCGGACGGACAGCCCGAGTTGGGCGGCGACTCCCGTAAAGCGTTCGCGACCTGCCAGATTGCGTCGCTGGACGGGCAGACCACCCTGCTGAGCCAGGGATCGAAAGCGCTCTACGCTTATGAGCCGTTAACAGGCTCCGAACTCTGGCGCGTGGAAGAGCGCTCCAGTTACTCCGGCGCCACACGGCCCGTCACGGGCCACGGATTGGTATTCGTCCCCAGCGGATTTGCCAGCGGCCAGGTGCTGGCGATTCGACCGGGCAGGCAAGGGGAGATTCTCGATGCCAAGACAGCCGCGCCAGGAGACGGACAACTTCGGGTGGTGTGGAAAGACAAACACAACGCACCCAAGAAACCGTCCTTCCTGCTCCTCGACGATCTCCTTTATGGCATGGAGGACAATGGCATTGCCACCTGCTGGGAAGCAACCAGCGGCAAAGTCCTCTGGAGCGAACGCACCGGCGGGCACTACTCGGCTTCGCCGCTGGCCGGCGCTGGGCGCATCTATTTCTTCAGCGAGGAGGGTAAGGCCACAGTGTTTGCGGCCGGCCGGGAGTTTAAGAAACTCGCCGAGAGCCAACTGGGCGACGGTTTCATGGCGTCGCCTGCTGTCTCCGGTGAAGCCCTCTTCCTCCGCAGCCGGACCCAGATCTACCGGGTCGAGGAATAAGCGGCGAACTTAGCGTGCCCGTCCGAGGATCGCCCCAATCGCCTCGGCCAAAGCCATCATGGTGACGGGCTTGTGGAGCACTTGACAGATGCCGGCTGCGCTCAGGTTCTCAGGGGTCAGGGTTGCGCTGAACCCACTCAAGAGAATGATCGGCAACTGGGGGCGAATGGCACGGAGCTGGCTTGCCAACTCCAGGCCGTCCACCTCCCGCATGGCGAGGTCAGTGATGACGAGATCATATTCGTCAGGAATCCTGCTGAACAAGGCAATGGTCTCGCGGGGGCTGTTACTCGTGGTGGCTTGATAATTCAGTTGCTTCAACAACTGTCCAAACATTGTTGTTATCACGGTTTCATCATCCACCAGGAGAATCTTCTGGCCCTGGCCCAGGGGCATAGCCCTCTCCACCGGCTCCGTCAAGGTCTCGTCCGGTTCCGGTATTGCCGCCGGGAAATAGAGACCAAAGGTTGTGCCCTGACCGGGCTGGCTTTCCACCGTGATGATGCCATTGTGGGATTGAACGATGCCATGCACCACTGCCAGGCCCAGACCGGTGCCTTTGTCCGCAGGTTTGGTGGTGAAAAAAGGCTCGAAGATGCGCTCCAATGTCTTGCCATCCATGCCCTGGCCGGTGTCGGCTACGGTCAGCCGCGCATATTGAATGAGCCGCAATCCCGGGTGCGCCTGGATGAATGTCTCGTCAGGCGTGAAGGCTTCCAGTTTCA
>JBAXTC010000278.1:0-8898 GCA_037130375.1 Verrucomicrobiota bacterium
GCACCGGCGGCGTCCAAAGCTCGCCCGCCGGCGTGTTGTCCGCCGCAGTGTAGGGTCCTTGGTAGTAATCCTCGCCTTCGGACATGACATGAAGTGTGGCCCCCTGCGGCATCCAAAACTGAGTGAAACCAAAATTCAAATCGGTCGCGTTGGTGGAAACGACGCGCAATCGCCAGAGCCGGCCACCGGGCAGTTGCTCCCAGGTGCCAGACGTTGCCGGTGTCAGCTCGACGTTCACCGCCACCGCAAAACGCAGCGGCACGCGCTTCGCAAACTTGGCATCAGCCGCCAGCTCCGCGCTGACATCTGTGGGTGGCAAGGCCACCTGTTGAATAGCGGCCACAGGACTGACGACTTGCTGCAGGCTGAGCGGTGGCGTTCCCTGGTTGGCGCCAACTTGCGCCGCCAGCCCCACGAGCAGGGCGGCAAACAAGCAGGCGCGAACATAACAGCGATAAACTTTCTGCTCGGAGTAATGGATTGTCACGGCTAGCGTTTCCTCTCGATGGTTTTAAACTGCGCGACCATTTTGCCTAAGAACATCCATCGAAAATGCCGAAATAGCAATTCTTTCACGGAACTTACAGCTCTCGCTCACGGCAACCCGCCTGGCGCTGTTCATGGGAAAGCCGTAGGCTCCCGTGGTCACAGTGTATATAATCGCATAATGAAACACCGCGTTGGTTTGCTGTTCGGATGCCTGGTTGCGCTGCTGTCGGCTTCTCTTTCCGCCGAAACCTGCGATGTCGTCATCCGCAATGGACGGGTGGTTGATGGCACGGGCAACCCGGGTTTCTTTGCGGATGTAGCCATCAAACGCGGACGCATCGCGGGCATCGGGCGCATCGCCGGCAAGAGCAAAACCGAGATTGATGCCAAAGGACTCATCGTCGCGCCCGGCTTCATCGATGTTCACACGCACGCGGATGATGTCGCTCAAATGCCGCAGGCGGAGAATTTCGTTCGCATGGGCGTGACGACAATCGTGGTGGGAAATTGCGGAGCTTCGACGCTGGACATCGCGAAGTTCTTCCGCGAAATCGATCGGGCGAAGGTCGCGGTGAATGTGGCGACGCTGGTGGGCCACAATGACGTCCGCAAAATGGCTATGGGAGGTGACTTCGATCGCGCGCCGGCGCCCGAGGAATTGGAGAAAATGAAGGCGCTGGTCTGCCTGGCGATGAAGAATGGCGCTCTCGGCCTTTCGACGGGTCTGATTTACCAGCCGGGCGTATTCTCCAAGCCAAATGAAATTGTCGAGTTGGCGAAAGTGGTGGCGGACTACGACGGCATTTATACCAGCCATATACGGCATGAAGATACCCGTATCTACCAGGCGCTCGATGAGGTCTTCCAGATCGCCCGCGAGGCGCGTGTCCGGGCCGAGGTATCCCATATTAAGCTTGGCGGGCCGAGCGCATGGGGCCAGGCCAACCGCGTGCTGGAGCACATTGAGAAGGCGCGGGCGGAGGGTCTGGACATCACGCAGGATCAATACGCCTACACGGCTTCGAGCACGGGCCTCAGCCAGTTGATTCCAGACCGGGCGCTGGAGGGTGGCAATAGCGAGTTTCGGAAACGCATGGCTGACCCGATGCAAAAGGCGGGCATCGTCGCCGAAATGAAAACGAGCCTGCGAAAAAAAGGGCGGGATGATTACTCCTACGCCGTCGTTGCCTCCTGCAAACACGACATGTCGCTCAACGGACTGAACATCGCCGAGGCCGCGAAGACCAAACGCGGCTCCGATTCACTCGAGGACCAGATCGAGATGATTTTGGAGATCCAAAGGAACGGCGGCGCCATCGGGGTCTTCCACGGCATGAACGAAGACGATTTGAGGGTCTTTATGCGCCACCCCAACACGATGATCGCATCCGACAGCGGCCTGCGAAAGCTGGGGCAAGGGGTGCCCCATCCGCGCGGCTACGGCAACAACGCGCGCGTGTTAGGCCGTTATGTGCGCGAGTTGAAAGTGCTGCGGTTGGAGGATGCGATTCGCAAGATGACGAGTCTGCCGGCAAACACCTTCCACCTCAAAGACCGGGGCGAACTGCGCGAAGGGAACTGGGCGGACATTGTCGTGTTCGACCCTGAGCAAGTGCAGGACATCGCCACCTACAAAGACCCGCACCATTATCCCACCGGCATCCCGCATCTATTGGTGAACGGAGTTCAAGTGATCAAGAATGGTAAGCATACGGGGCTCAAAGCGGGGCAATCGTTGCGCAGTCCGCCCAGCCAAGCCAAGCCCTGAAGCGAACGCCGAATGAACGCCGAATGATCTTGCCCTTCTCGCCTGTTTATGCGAATAATATTCGCGATGGTGCGGACCGAACCACGTTCGCCACTGGCGTTAAACGTTTACGTTCGCAAACCGGCGGTGGTAAATTGACTGGAGAGATGGCTGAGTGGCTTAAAGCACACGCCTGGAAAGCGTGAGTGGGTTTATACCCCACCCTGGGTTCAAATCCCAGTCTCTCCGCCACCTTTGCAGAAACCGTCAGGCTAACCAAAAGCAGGCTGTGCAAACGGTGCCACCCCTCCAGTTGCGCCAGATGTCCCGGCAAACGGTCAGACGAATGAGATGCTGAAAACAGCCAGCGGTCTCAAATGGCAGTGGCGCCGTTTCTCCCGAAGCCAGCAACACGGTTTTAGAATGAGTTCGCCGAAACAAATTGCTTATGACACAACGCGCGTCTAACCGCTGGGTACGGTCCGCGGGGCGAAGCCATCCCTTCGCGTTCACCCTCATCGAATTGTTAGTGGTGATTGCAATCATCGCTATTCTGGCGGCGCTCCTCCTCCCCGCCTTGGCCAAAGCCAAGGATAAAGCCAACCTGACTAAGTGCGTCTCAAACCTCAGACAGGTGGGGTTCACCATTGTCATGTACAACGACGACAATCGAGATCGATTCGCTCTCAATGGCTTCACGGCAGCCGACGACTGGCCCTATCTGCCGTTTGTGCAAATCCTGAAACTTTACAACCCCTACATCAGCACCAATAACCGCGCCTTCTTTGTTTGCCCGGCTGATCGGGGCCGGGGATTCAACATCGAATGGGTCCAGAAGTTCCATTATGGCGGCATCACCACCAACAACTTGCTGTTCCCGTGCTCATACTATTTCAACTACCATCAGTTTTATCACGCAGACGGGCTGGACAGTTCGCCGATAATCCAGCGCAAGGTTTCGGAAGTCCGTTATCCCGCCCAAAAGGCCATCGGGGTTTGCTTTGCGAGTCCGCCGGGCCAGGTTAATGACGTTACGGCTAATTCACAAGCCGCCGGCCACGGAACCAAGGGTATGTCACTGCTGTTTGTGGACGGGCATTCGCAGTTCGCCCGCTTCCAAAACCTGAACCAAGACCTGTATAGCACCGGCACTCCCCGAACCTACAATTTCGACTGGACAGTAGGCGGTTTGGCGACAGGAAGGGACATAAACTAGCCGGTATGCTCGACCCCGAATAACATGGAATGGCTGGGGAGATTACTTTTTCCGACTAATCCGAAGATGGTGCGCTATCGGAAGGTGCGGCTTCTCTTGTTCACCATTTTTCTCAGCGTCCTTTCCTGTGTGTTGGTTGGGCTGCTGGTCTTCTTGATGGGGCGGTCGGGATACTGAAAAAACGCGCGCCCCGATCGACGTTATCGATCGGGGCGCGTTTGAAACCGAGAGGTGCGATTAAGCGCCCATGCCATCCTCGAACGAGCCCGTGGCCAAGGGGAAGCAGAGATAGTCGCGGACGTATTGGATGCCATTGGTGCTGGTCGATTCCAGATCGCGATAGGCGCTCTCGGCCTCGGCGATCAGCGGCGCGGTCTTTGTGCCATTCACCTGGCAATAGCGCTGCGGATACCCGACGTGGATCAGCATCTCAACGTAGCGCACCATATTCAGGTCACCCGAGGGGATGTCCACAAACTGCATCGCGCGTTTCTGCCAGCCCGGCTCAACCTTCCGCAGGGATTGATTCTTGCGGATGACGAAGTTCTTCACATGACAACCGTAGATGCGCGGGGCAACCTTGAGGAAGCGCGTCTCCCAGTCCTCGCCCTCCCAGCAGTGCGACGGATCGGCGTTCACCGCCAGGCATTTGTCCCCGTCGCAAATCTCCACCAGCTTATTGAAGTCGTCGGCGCACATCGCCGCCGTGCCGGGATGGATTTCGTGGGCGAGGTATTGCCCGTTCGCGTTGGCGTGCTTGCGGATCTTGGCCGTCTTCTTGACGAAGCGTTCCTGGCCTTCTTTGATAAGGTCATAGTCGCCCCCCGCCCAGAAGCCCCACGGATAACCGGTGGCGACTTCCCAGCCGAAGGCCACGCCCCAGAACATCGGCACTACCTTGAGGCCCAGCTCCGCGCAGAGATCCAGCATCCGCAGCACGTAATCTTCAGCCCACTTCTCGATCTCCGCCGGAGACTTCTTCGCCACATCGGCGGGGATAAACGGCCGGACAGTCGGGCTGCCGGTCCAGGCGGTCGTATGCACCCAGAATGGGCAGTGCGTCGAGACGCCATCCAGGCTCATCTTGGCCTTGGCGAAGGTATCCTTAATCTCCTTGGCGGACTTGAAGCCCTTGTCGCTTTGCAGCATGTAGCAGGAGGGCTGCGCCCCGGTCGCGCCGGACTTCTTGGCGTAATCGAGGAATTGAACTAGACTCTTGGCGCCATGCTGGCCGCCTTCAATACTGGGATGGAAACAGTTTTCAGCCATAATGTTTTTTCAGAAGTTAAACAGGTTTATTCATTTACAACCAGGGAGAGCAATAGCGGCCTTCGCAAACGAAATCAACCCCCATTTTAGAAATTTGTTTGCCGCCCGGTCCCGCGCCCTTATCTTCAATGCCATGCCGATGTTTTACGACACCCACGCCCATTTGGATGGCTCCGATTTCGCGGATGACCTCCCGCAGACCGTGGCGCGGGCCGAGGCTGCCGGCGTTGCCACGATCATCAGTATCGGCACCAATCTGGACAGCAGCCGGCGGGCAATCGAACTCGCACAGCAATTCCCGAACGTCTTCGCCGTCGTCGGCTGGCACCCTTCCGAGGCCATGCAGGCGCCCGACGACCTCCGCCCCGAGTTACGCGACCTGGCCCGGCATCCGCGGGTCGTGGCGCTGGGCGAGACCGGCCTGGACTATTACCGCCTGCCCAGCCGCAAACCGGGTTTCACCGCCGCCGATGACGAGCCGATCAAGCAAAGACAAGCGGCGCTCTTTCATCAGCACCTCGAAGTGGCCGCCGAACTCGGGCTTGGCTGCGTCATTCACCAGCGCGACTCGCTCGAGGACACAATCGCCCAACTCGAACCATTTGCTGATCGGGTGCCGGGCGTGTTTCATTGCTTTGCCAACGACGCGGCCACGATGCGGAGGATTCTGGCGCTCGGTTCGCTAGTAAGCTTTACCGGTATTTTGACTTTCAAGAACGGCCAGAACATCCGCGACACGCTGGCGGCGACACCTCTGGACAAGTTCATGTTGGAGACCGACTGCCCGTTTCTGGCGCCCGTGCCCTACCGCGGCAAACGTTGTGAGCCGGCCTATGTGAAGGAAATCTCGGAGGTCGCCGCACAGGTCAAAGGCTGTTCCCTGGAAGAATTGAGCGCCGCCACCTGCGCAACAGCCGGAAGATTCTTCCACAAACTGCCTTCGGCCTGAGCCGCCACGGCGCAAAGATTCCGAGATCGAACGGCCTGGAACGAAAAGCAGGCTCACGCCAACGCCTCGGCCAGCACCTCAGCTATATGCCTGGCACGGACGGGGGCCAAATGCTCGATCTGATGGCGGCAACTGGTGCCGGAAGCAACTATGACGGTTCCGAAGGGCTGGCCTCGGACTTTCTGAACGAGCGGTTCGGCCACTTTCAACGACAGTTCATACTTCGATTCGAGCGCCCCAAAGGATCCAGCCATGCCGCAGCAACCAGTGTCCAGCAGGGTCACTTTCCGATCGGGCATCCGCTGCGCCAGCTTGAGCATGTAACTGGGATTTGTCAGCGCCTTGGCATGGCAATGCGCGTGGATGACGACGTTGGCCGCTTTGGGCCTGAACTTCAGCGCACCCGGCTCATGGCTGAGCAACGCTTCGATGAATTGCTCGAACAAGAAGCAACGGCGAGCAACACGCTCGGTGCCAACCAGCTTCAACTCTCGGTAGTCCTCGACAAACATCGAGTAACAGGAGGGTTCCAGGAACAGAATCGGCTCCCCATCCACATCGAGGTTAAGCAGGGCCAAATTGTGCTGACCCAGCCGCGTGACCGCCTCGAGGTTGCCCTGGCTGAAGGCCGGTCGGCCGCAACACTTGCGCCCAAACGGCAAGACCACCTCGAACCCGGCGGCTTCCAGAACTTTCACAGCGGCAATCCCGATGTGCGGCTCGTGATACCTCACGAACGTATCGTCCCACAGCACGACCCGTCCGCGCAGGCCCAGCGGCGGGCGCGCCCGGCCGGCAAACCAATGATCGAAGCGCTGCCTGGCGTAGTGCGGCAGCGGCCGTTGCCAGCCGATGCCCAAGACTTTGGCCAAAACGCTTCGCACCACCAACGAGTCCAAAGCGAGGTTCGCCAGCCAGGGCATTCGGCACCCCAGCTTGCCTAGGAAATCCACCGAGCTGATCAACCGCTCGCGCCAGGACAATCCGTCGCGCTGAATCCGCGCGTGCAGCAGCTCGGCTTTGAGCAACGCCATATTCACGTTCGACGGGCATTCGGTAGTGCATGCCTTGCAGGACAGGCAATTACTCAGCGCCGCCTCCATCTCCGAGCAGCGGAGGGCGTCGCCGCTCGCGATCTCGCGCATCTCCAGGGCGGCGCGAATCGCATTGGCGCGACCCCGCGTGCTCATGATTTCCTCGCCGGTGGCGATGAAGGTCGGGCACATCGTGGGAGTTTCTTTGTGACAACCGCCGCAGCCGTTGCACTGCTCCAGGTTGCGCGTGAATGAGCCGTCTTTGGCCGCAAACGCAAGCACCGGCGTGAAAGGCAGCTTCAGCTCATAGCCTCCTCCCAGGCGCAAGTTGGTGTCGATGGCGAAGCGGCCATCCGCAACAATCTTGCCCGGATTGAAAAGGTTATCGGGATCAAACGACGCCTTGATCTCGCGCATCACCCCCTGCAATCCGTCGCCAAGTTGCCCCGCCATGAATTCGGTCCGCGCGATGCCCACGCCGTGTTCAGCCGCCAGCGAACCCTTAAACCCGCGGACCAGCTCGGCAACGTCATTGGCGAGCTGACGGAATTTTGTGAGGTCCTCCGCCAAATGCAGATCGAGCACTGGCCGGACATGGAGCAACCCGGCGGCCGCGTGGCCGTAGTACGATGCCTGCAAACCGAGCGACGCCATCAGCCCTTGGAGGCCGGCCACATAAGCAGGCAACTCCTCCGGGCGCACCGCGGTATCCTCGATGCCAGTCACGGGTTTGGCGGCCCCCTTACAACCGGTCGCCAGCGAGAGGCCCGCTTTGCGCAACGCCCAGACCAGCTTTGCCTCTGCGGGAGTCTTGAGAAGCAACTGGCGCAAACCCAGCCTGCGCTTCGCCAACGCGGCCATTCGGTCCTCAACATCCTCGAAAAACTCGACCACCAGAATCGATTGGCAGGGCCTGAAATCCAGCTCCAGCAAATCGCGCGCCGCCTGGAATTCCAGTTGCCCCCGGGTTTGATCCAGCAGCACGCGATCGATGTGCTCGATGGCCGCCGGCTTCAAATCCAACAAGGCCACCGTCGCTTGCATCGCCTCGGCCACCGACCCAAAGAAAATAAGACCCAATCCCTTTTTCTCCGGGAGCGGAACAATCTTCAATTCAGCCGACACGATAGCCGCCAAGGTGCCTTCACTGCCGCACAGAAGATGATTCAGGTTGCCCGGTTCCCGCGCGCAGCGGTGAATGCCGTATCCGGGTCGCCGTTTCAGCAGGCCGGGCGGGTGCCGCTCCGCAATTTCCAACGCATGAAAATACACCAGGTCGGCCACGAGCTCCCGCTGCTTGCGCAACGTGTCGTGCCCGGGTCCGACCGCGACAATCCGGCCATCAGCCAACACCACCTCCAATTCGCTGAGGTGGTCGGCCGTCGTGCCATAGAAAGGGGTATGCGACCCGCTCGAATTGTTGGCGATCATCCCACCGAGCGTTGCGCGCGCGCTGGTCGCCACATCCGGCCCAAAGCAAAAACCGTGCGGGTGGAGGAAGTTGTTCAATTGGTCCAGCACCACGCCCGGCCCCACACGCACGGTGCGACGCTCCAAATCGAGGTCGGTGATCTGCCGGTTGTAACGCGAGAAATCGATCACCAGGCCTTCGCCCAGGGCGCCCCCAGCCAGACCCGTGCCGGCACCGCGCGGAATGACGGTTATCCCCGCCTGCACGGCAGCCTCGATGAGGGCGCTCGCCTGCCGCCCGCTGCGGGGAAACGCAACCGCCACCGGGCTAATCTGGTAAATCGACGCATCCGTCGCATAAAGCTGGCGTGTCAGATTGTCGAAGGCGATTTCACAGTTGGAACCCAGCAGCATCGCCTGTTGTTGTGCGGAGATCATCGCGCGAAAACAGATTATCGGCCCAGCGACAGATTGACAATCAAATCAAATTACCAGACTTGCATCGCAGCTTCACCCCCCAAAATCGTAGCCGCCGACGGCAGGAGGCGCACTCTTCCCAAACTCCACAACTCACCGGATGGGAACAATCCCAGAAGCCAAGTCTTACCATTGTGCCGGGCGGCCCGGTGGTTGGTGCTTTGTCGCCCAACCGATTTTGGCGGGTTATCAACTGTTGACATATAGACAATCCTGTGTTAAACAACTGGCATGGAAGCGAAAATGGACGACAGCAATCCCCGCTACCAGGCGTTGATCGAGCTGTTGCAGACCGCCGACACCGTCT
>JBAXTC010000279.1:0-8867 GCA_037130375.1 Verrucomicrobiota bacterium
TTGGCTTCCAAATCCCAGTGATGCTGTGGTGAGCCAGCATCCGGGCATCCAGCACGTCGGTCTTCCGCCGGGTGCAAGAAGCTTATAAGAAGCAGCGCCCCCGCGGCGCTTTTTCCGTAGCACGCTCGGCCATCAAGCGGCCTTTGCGCCAAGCGACGGTCCATCCGCTCAGAAAGGTATCAGCCTCTAATCCTATGAGGTGCCAAATCATTCGCCCCAGCTTCAGTGTTCTGAGGCCATTGCCGCCGCAGTCACACGCATCCTGCTCACCTTGGCCACGGGCACCGGCAAGACCTTCATCGCTTTTCAAATCGCCTGGAACCACGGAAGCTCGGCCGTCCACCAAGGTGAGGACGTCCTCAACGTCTTTAGTCGGCCTGAATTCGGTCAACTCAGGGTGATCCACGAGCAGGCAGACCGCGGCCCCGCCCAGAAACGCAAACGGTATATTCAACGGCTCAAGTCGCCTGGCGACTATCCGCATCGATTCAAGTGGCGTTGGCATGTTCCAAGCGCTTCCTCAGCTCCTCCTCAGCCATCGTGCGCTCCCGTGCCCGGCCAACACGCAGGGTATCCACCAACGCGAGAAGTTCGTACAGCTTCGGGTCGGATTTGGCCGCCATGGGCACCGAACGGTAGAGGGGTTCCAGCGCGTAACCTTTGGTCGTTCCTTCGGGGTCTGGCCAAACCGGAGGCAGGTCATCCGAAGTGATTTGGGCCGCCAGCGGCGGCGCTGCGTGAGCTGTGGGAATCCCACGCGCCAAGGGGCCTCGTTTGCCGGGAAAGGCATAACGGACCCCATGGAGCAGGTATTCCTCCAGAGGTTTCCGCAGGGGTTCCTTGGAATCAGGATTAACCAAGCCCGCGACGGCACAGCGGCGAATGGAGGCATGAATTTCCGAAGCGCTCATGCCAAGCTCTTGGGATAACTGGGCGTAAGGCTTTCCCCCTCCGTCCGCCAGGAGTTTGAGCAGAACGACGACATCTAATGATTTGGCGACCACGCTCGCACGCTATTCGCGAATGGCGAATATATCAACAACGAGATGACGCCCCGCGACACAGCGAGGTGGCGGCCTTGCTGGGCGGGTGGATTTCCAGAGGGTGTCCTAAGCAGTAGGCGAAATAGGCTTTGAGCAAGCGGTGCAAATGAGCTTGTCACCTCCCATTCCCCAAAACTACGTTGCAGCAGGCTTTGGCGGGCCTGGTCAATGCGAACGTCATCAGAACCCAAGCGCCGGAAGATAAAGGAGGTGCTATCCAGTATGCCTTGGCTGATGAGGTTCGCCTGAGTGGTGCAGAGAAGGGTGGGTCAAATCTGAACGAGGGCGGCCCAGTTTTGGATATGGGCGGCCCAAATCTGGACAACAACACCATATTTATTTGCGAGCTTCGGCGAGCGAGCCGGGTCGAAACTGGCGCTGGATGTAGTCGGGCCAAAGCGGACAGTTCAGATCGGTCCAACACTTGACTCGATGCATTTCGTCACGGGTCAGCTTGACGTCATAGTGGCCCGCGTCGAGCACCTGCCACAAGCGGCTCTGCACGGTGCCGAAGGTGAGCGGTTCGGCTTTGTGGTGCTCCCGGCCCCATGTGTAATCAAAATAATGCACCCAGCCTTGCGTGATCAGCGTGCGGTAGGAAGCGGGAACGCGGTCGGCGCCCAGCGTTCCGCTGAGATCCAGCTTGTGCTTGTCGTGGGCGTCGTGACAGCCCACGCAGCGAGCGTCCCACACGGGTTGGACGACTTTTTCGTAAGCGAACGGAACCGCGCCCCAGGAGGGGGGGGCGGGGCATTGCGTTGCCTTGCGCAAGGCCAGTGCGGATTGCACCGGCGCGCTCGTGGCGCGGTGTTCATGGCAACCGATGCAGCTCCGGTATTCGCCAGGCTGGAGCTGGACCACGCTGCGCATCCGCTGAACCTCATTCAGATTCTCGTCCAGGGCTTCAAAGTAGAGCACTTTGCCGGCAGGCGCGTAGAACGACGCGGAACCATCTTCCTCAACCTGCACCAGTCCCAACGAAGCCTTGGCGACGTAGCTGGGCCAGCCATGCGGGCCTCGCACCAGATGCGTCGGAGACGCGTAGAAGTCCTCAAAGGGCGGATGGTCCTGGCGATAGGTCCCATTGGGCAATCGCTCCAGATCGGCGCGAATCTCCTGGCAGACGCGCAGGTATTTGATCGTGCCACGCGGCACCCGCGGCTCGAGTCCCTGGTAAACGTCCGCCAAAACGAACTGGCCCATCGCGGTATCGTTCTTCGGGGACGGACTACTGGCGAGGATCGGGGGGGCCGGGGCCGATTGGAGCGGCGTCGGGCTCATGCTGCTGATTTTCGAGTCCAGGTAGAGCAATTCACGGTTCCCGAACCGGTCAATGACGTAGAGCCCGAAGTGGTTTTGGGGGGCGTGGCTCACCAGGAAATAATCGCGGGCGATCGGCACCGGGTCGCGGAAACATTCGCGCTGGGCCCAATCCATGTGATAATGCGGCTTCACATCGGGAGTGATGTTGGTGATGGCGGCAGGGTTGAAAGGGCCTCGCTCACGGTCGATCAAGGCGATCGGTCCGTTGAGGTCGCCACCGTGCGAGATCAAGGTGCAGCACAACTCACTGGTGCCCGGAACTTCGCGCGCGTTCACGTAGCAGTTGAGCGTGTTGTTGCCGAAGATAAGCTCCGGATGCGTGCCGTCCGGCCGGATGGCCCACAACGTGTGCCCAAAATCCGCGCCTTTGTCCAGATACTCGGATCGCGTCCACAGGATCCGGCCATCACCCATCACCGAGGGCGCCCATTCGCTCAGGTTCGCGAAGGAGAGCGGTTGGATTTTCCCGCCCTCTGGGTCCATGCGGAAAAGGACAAACGCCTGGGGGCGCCAGCAAAGGAAGCGCGCCTTGCACCGGGTGGAAATGAACGCCACGCCGCCGTCGGGCAACGGGCAGGGGTAATAATCGTGAAACGGCCCTTCGGTAACCTGCCGCAAGCCGCTGCCGTCAGTATTGACCGCCTGGATGTGGAAATAGCCGTCCGCCGAAGTGCGGCAGGCGAAGTAGATGCGCTGCGCATCGAAGGTGGCTATCGGATCGCGCGCCACGCCGTCCGGTGTCTCGAACAACTTCCGGACTGAGGCGGCCGACGGCTCCAACCGCCCTTCACGGCGTGGCATCTCCAGCAGGTAAACCCCGCCGCCCGGATGCCATCGAGCATCGAGGATATCGCTGTAGTTGTGCGACGGCCCGTAGGGATGTCGCGCCACAAACAGGACACGCTCGAGCGGCGCCAGGTCCGGATCGCGCAGGAAGAGCCGGCGTTTGGCCATGCGGGCTTCGAGATACGCGGCCTGGCTTGCCACCTCGACCTGGGCCTGGGTGTTGGTGAGTTGCGCCTCTCGCTGACGCAAGTTCACCCACTGCTTTCGCTCCGCGGACACGTCAATGCCCTTGGCTGCGATTCGGTCGAGCATCGCCTCGGTTTGCTTGAGGACACGGGTCGTCGGTGGGTCAGCGTCGATGCGTGACCACGTCTCCTGTTCGCACTGGAATGCATAGCGGAGGAGCGCGTCTGTGTCTCCGGTGGAGGGCAGCGAGATGCGTGTGCCGAAGCGGCAGACGGTTTTCCACTGCTGGCCGTCCAACGAAACCTGGACTTCGAGCTGCGCGGGTAGGCGATCCTGGAAGTGCCCTTCCCGGTCACGCGAAAAGACGACTTTTGAGACGACCGCGGGCGCCGGTAATTCAATTTGGGCCCACTCGCCACCGAGGCCCGCCGCGATCCAGCTATGGCTGTTGCCGTAAAGGCCGTCATTGAGATGTCCGACCTGGTGGATGGGAAAGCCCGGCAGGCACGAAGATGCGCTGGCTTTGGCGCCCGCGCTCGCCAACGCCAGGTTCGTCGTTTCATCCGCCCCATAGACCTCCAACTCGTCGAGGCAGGGCTGGCCATTGTCGGCCTCCAGAATGACGAGTCGAATCACGCGCGCCTGGCAAGGCGCAAAGGTGAGGCGGTTGGGTTTGTCGGGCTGAACCTGAAAATGCGCCGACGACCTGGCGAGCTGCTGCGACGAATCGTTGGCTGACCAAGCTGTGGCTCCGAGACTGAGCACAGCCAGCACGCCAACTTGTGCAACAAGCCTGCTTCCGCAGCATAACCAACGTGCCTTCATCTTGGTGTTCGCAAGCGATCCGTGCCCAGTTTGAACCCTTTGGTTGCCAATACAAGCCTTTACTTTTAGTCTTTCGTGTGCGCTCATGATTGGGTTTGCCTCTTGATTTCACAGGTGCAGTTCCATTGCATAGCCGCCTTTGAGCAACCATGGAGCATCAGGCGTGGCGAACAGCCGACAGAGCAAACGGTCGAATGCCGGCTGCCGGCGCAGGCGCTGGAGGTCGAGACTTTCGTCTCGCGCTATCCGTCTCAGGCGGTCTTCCAGCGCAACGCGAAATGCAGCCGCTGAGGCATGTTTTCGTGGAGGCCTCGCGCGAAGGCGTTGGCGGTGGATCGGAGCGCAATGGCAGACGGGGCTGTGCCGGCTCTTCCTGAACTGGTAATATGGGGGTGTGAAAAGCGAACGATTTACATCCCAGGAGGCAGTCCTGCGGGCCACGATCCCGAAGAAGGCGCGCGAGCAGACCCTCGAGAAGGCGTGGCGTGGCTGGGATCGTGGGAGAAAAGGAGATTGATATGAAAATTCGCAACTGGCTATGCCTGCTTCCATTTTGCTTTTGGCTTGTGCCAACGACGTGGGGCGGGGTGACGCGTGAGCAATTGGATCTCTGGTTGGATTCAAATATGCACAACTGGCGCTGGCATTTCGGCGAGTCGCCGGGCGCCGAGCGGCCCGACTTTGATGATTCGCAATGGGAGACCGTTGACCTGGGTTTCAAGTGGTGGCCACACGATTCCACCGGGTGGTTCCGGACACGCATCACGGTTCCAGAATTCATCAATGGGGTTCCCGTCCAGGGTGGGACCATTCGCATGAAAGCAGGCGTTGATAATGCGGCACAGGCGTACGTGAACAGCGTATTCAAACAGGATTTTGAGTGGTCAAAAGGCGATTTCATCCTGACCGAGCATGCGCAGCCAGGCGAGATCATCACCGTGGCGCTGCATGCCATTAACCGGCCGGGGTCGGGCAGCCTGTACGAAGCCCGGCTGGTGAACGACAATGGCGAGGCTTTAGTGGACGGCCTGCGCGGCCTGGTCAAAGATATCGACGCTGCATTGGAGGATGTCGAGTATGTGCCGGCGGAAGAGGCGGCTCACGCCCGGATGCAGGCGCATGAAGCGCTCCAGGTTCTGGACCTCGATGCCTATAAGCTCTGCAAGCGCGACGCCTTCCTCGCCTCGGTTGCCAAAGCGCGGTCATTCCTCTTGAGTGACCGGGTCACGGTGGAGGAGCGCCTAAAGAAGACAGCCGAAAATCTCCAAGCCTTGAAACAGAAGATCCATCAAGCCCAGGAAAAGGGCCGGCAGATGGCGTATCAGACGGCCGACGCACGCGTGGTGGAGAGTTTTCTGCGCTACGTGCGGGAGGATATGGCGGAAGACCGTCCGGCTCATCAGCTTCGTGGGATCAAAGGGGCGGCGTATGTTGACCGGCTTTGCTTGGACGCACTCAAGGAGGATACAGTCACAGAGACTGCCGTGCCGCGGTACCACACGGCACCCTGGACGATTCGCGCAGGGGCATTCTGGCAAGACGATCGTCCGGTGTATTTCACCGGCGTCGGCCACTTTGGGCAGGTGCGCCAGGACATCCCGATCCTGAACGACTACGGCCTGAACATTATCCAGATCGAGATGGGACCCGCCAATGGCCTGCCGACCCCGGATACCGTAGATCTGAAGTCCATCCGCCAGAACGTTGTCCAATGGCTGGATAAGGCGGCCGCCCACGACGTCGCCGTAAACCTGCTGATCTCACCGCATTACTTCCCCCAATGGGCCTTCGATGCCGACCCGGCGCATCGGCAGTGCGGCCAGGGTTTCCTGAAGTTCTGCATCGAGGCACCCAACACGCGGGTGGTGATGGAGAAATGGCTGGATGCGCTTATGCCCCTGATTGCGCATCATCCGGCGCTGCACAGCATCTGTCTCGCAAACGAGCCACAGTACCAGGGGCGGTGCGGATATGAGCGCGCAGCTTTCCAGGCGTGGCTCAAGGCCAAATGGCGCTCCATCCGCGAAGCCAACGAGGCCTACGGAACACAATTCCAAGGGTTTGAAGACATCGAGCTGCCGCAGAATGCGTCCCATTACGGATTGTACTTTGACCGATGGCGCTTCAACCAGGAACGGTTCGTGGCGTTTCATGAGATGCTGCGCGAGCGCATTCATCGGCACGCTCCCGACCTGCCCATGCATGTGAAGGTGATGTCGCAGGCCTTCGAGGATCCGGGTCGGTTCGAGGTGGGGATCGATTACGAACGATTCACGCAGCTTGACCACATTGCGGGCAACGACGGCACTATGGCGTTTGCCGGTGAGCGCCGAGGCGAATACGCCTGCGAATGGCAAACCATAGCCATGAATTACACGCTGCAGCACTCGGTGGCGCCAGACAGCCCGATCTTCAATTCCGAGAACCACATCATCGGCGACGGAGACGCGCGCTACATTCCGGAGCGCTACATCCGCACGGTGTATTGGCAGGAAGCGGTGCATGGGCAGGGGGCAACGACCACCTGGGTGTGGGATCGGGGGCAGGGGGGAGACTTGGCGGAGAACATCCTCACCCGGGCGAATTGCGTGCGCGCCTTGAGCACCGTGGCGCTCGACCTCCAACGGTTGGCTCCTGAGGTTTATGCGCTGAGCCGGGCCCCAGCCCACATGGCCATTCTGTATGCCTATTCGAGCTTGTTGCCCTCAAAGGACTATTATGACGAGGTCCGTGCAGCGTTTGAAGGCGCCTACTTTACCGATGGCGTCACCGATTTTGTCACCGAGCGACAGATCGATGCGGGCAGGCTTTCGCGGTACAAGCTGGTGGTTGTGCCGCTTGCTTCCCACGCGCCCGATACGGTCGTTCGGGCGTTCAATGAGTACATTCAGAATGGCGGCACCGTATTGACGGTGGGCGAGTGCTTCACCCAGGACCAATATGGGCGCCCAAGGAAAGTCGCGCTGGTGGCATCAGGCCGCGGCAGGCTCGTCAGTTACCCGAAGTCGCTGACGGCGCATGCTTACCGGGGCGTGCTCGACCACTTTCTTGACCAGTCGGGTGCGGAGCGGATGGTTCGGATCGAAGGTTCCCATGGCGAACCGGTGTGGGGTGTGAATGTGCGCACCGTGGAAGCAAATGGACGACTGCTTGTCAACCTGCTCAACCTGTCGCGGGAATCGCGGCGGGTGCAGCTTGTGACCAAGCCCTTGGCCAGACGCGCGCTCAATCTCATGAACGGGAAGGAAATCGAGTTTCCATTTACCCTTTCGCCTCTGGAGCCGACGTTGCTGAGGCTCAGGTAGTGCCCTGAGCAGGTCGCTGACATAGCACCCTGGATCCGACGAAGTTCTACCGAGAGACAGGGCCGCACTGCAGGACGGCCTCAACGATGGCATCGGCCAGCGCCTGCATTCCCCGGTCGCCCGGATGCCCCGCCACACCCTCGTGCGTGAAGGACCGTTCCGAAAGGGCGGCGTTGACCGCCTCGCGCCCGAGCGGGCCGGCATCTACGAATGAATCCACCAACCTGTGGGACGTGGTTGTCCGGCTCCACGGACCCGTCTGCAACTGGGATTCCCCATGAGAACAAACAATACCCTCCAGTCCTGCCGCAGGCGCGCGTGCGAGCGGAACTGCTGTGATCAGGTGTTTGGAGCGGGGGAGGATTCATCCCGTTCCGGGTAACGAATCATTCTTTTCCACGGAAAAGCGGTCACCTTGAACGCTGTTGGCAGACAGGATGTTGGCTTGGGAAACTCAGCTTGGAACAGATCATACCCACGCGCAGATCCAGGTGCGAATCAGCGATCTGGACCTACGGTGCGATCTCAGGCATAAATCTTCCAGCTAGATACCACGCTATGAATACTTCTCAACGGTGCAGGATTGGGTTGGCGGTTTGTTTTATCATTTTTAGGGTTCTGACGTTCTCGGGCGTTGACTGCGCCACTGCAGCGAACACGTCGGTCAGCCCATCGCCAGCCACACCCCAGGGACCTGCCCAACCCCTAATTGAAAAGGCGTTTATCTCTTTTCGAATCGGGACGCCGCAGTGGATGCCGGAGCAACGCTACCGCGATCTGCTGGCTTTGTTCGAGAAGCACAAGGGCGTGACGGATGAAATCACGTTCTTCACGTCGTTTACACACCCGAACCTCCCAATCGAGGAGATCAAACGTCGCTGCGACATTCTCGTCCAGCGGATCGCCCAGGCCAAGGCCCTGGGCTATCGGTCAGGCATCAATGTTCTGTCCACGATGGGTCATCACGAGGAGAACCTGCCGAACTCGCTTTCCGGCAATTACACCCCGGTGACCGACATCGGGGGAGGCGTTTGTCGTGGGAGCTTCTGCCCCAACGACCCGAATTTGCAGCAGTACGTGCGGCAGATCTACCAGTACGTGGCCGCTGCGAATCCCGACTACATCTGGATCGATGATGATGTCCGGTTGATGGGCCACATGCCGCTGGGTCTCACGTGCTTCTGCGACCACTGTCTGGCGATCTTCGAGAAGGAGTCGGGCACGAATTATACGCGGGCCAGCTTGCGCGCGGCGCTCACCGCAGGCAGCCCCAAGGAGTCCACGGCCTTGCGCAAGGCGTGGCTGGTTCACAACCGCGCGACAATCACCCGATTGTTAACCCTTATCGAGCAAACCGTCCATGCCGCAAAACCGGGAATGCCACTGGGATTCATGACCG
>JBAXTC010000028.1:0-22983 GCA_037130375.1 Verrucomicrobiota bacterium
TGACGCTCCAACCTCCAATTGCCTTTCCGGACAATTGCGCTTACGAAAGAGTCTATCCCCTGCCTCCCAATCTGATTCTCGAGCCGGAAAACGAGTACCGCATTTCCGGGCGGATTCGCGACCAGAACAAAACCATCCAGATATTCAAATTGGCCTTCCGCACGGACCACCGCGGTCGGCCGCTGGTCTATTGATCGACTATGCCCGCACCAGACGACATCGCCTCAAAGGTACTGCTCCTCGGTCTGGGCAATGACATCCTCACCGACGACGCCATCGGCCTGCATGTCGTGCGCCAGCTCCAACCGCAACTCGCAGGCTATCCCGCTATTGATGTCCGCGAGACGACGGAAATGGGGCTGGCTTTGCTCGACTACATGACAGGTTACCGGGCGGTGGTGATTGTGGACTCGATCCAGACCGGCCGGGCGGCGCCTGGTTTCCTCCATGAGGTGGACGCCGCTTCCCTGAAGCAACTGAGCGGCCCCACTCCGCACTTCCTCGGCGTGAGCGAAACCCTGGCGCTGGGCCGGCAGTTGGATTTGCCGATGCCCAAGGTCGTCAGGATCTTCGCCGTTGAAGTCCAGGACCCGTTTACCTTGAGCACGCAGATGTCACCGGCCCTGCAGGCTGTGCTGCCGGCGCTCGTGGAGCGAATTGCCGCGGCAGTGCGCGCGCTGGTCAGCGCCCTGCATGACCTCGAAGCGGGCGGGGCGCCCATGAGTCCCGGCATTGCCCGGCGAGTGCTCCAGCAATTCCAACAACTGTCCATCGCCACCCCGCCACCGCCCGCCACCGAAGGAGTCAGCTAAGCGCCCAAAGGAACCAGGGCGGGGCTGATTTGCCCAATCCTAGCGGCGACGGCGCTTTCCCCCTGCGCGGAGCGCTTCGGTTGCACAATTCTCCATGAACTTGGACGGGGATGTTGACTGTCTTTCTCTGCGCTCTTTGCGTTCTTTGCGTTCTCTGCGGTTAACTCAACTGCCGAATTCAAGTTCTAATCTCCGGTTGACCCCCTTTCTGCGGCTTTTGAGCTCGTGAAGCCTCCCACAGATGCATTTGCATTTGTGTCAACAGTGAGATGACACCGCCACGGAGGGCGCACTTGACTTCTCTCGCCGGTTCGGTTTGCCTGATGACAGGTTAATGGAATACGTTTGAAATCCTGGCTCAACCAACGCTGGTGTTTGGTGTTCTTCTGGACCTGGCTGGGGTGGCTGGGCGCAGCGGTCTCCGCCTCGATTGCCGTTCCCGCGCCCACGCACCAAGCCAACGGCAAGTGGATCACCGACTGGCTGGTTCTGGGCCGGTATCTGTCCAGCGGAGAGCAAGAGCGGTTTCTGAAGGAACTGGCGACGAACCGCAACGAACCGGCGGAAGGTCCGACGGCCTGGCGCGATGCGTCCGGCCAATCGGTTGACTGGCGGCGTGTGGCAGCGGCTGGAAATCGCTTTAATGTTCGGGCGACTGTAGGTCCGGGTTATTCCGGGAAAGCGGCTTTCCTGTCTTGCTTGTTCGCTGCGGACACTGCGGGGGAAGCGGAGTTCCAGATCAGTTCGGCACTTGATGTCACCCTGTGGCTCAACGGCCAGGAACTGCCGCGCGGGCTTCATCTATACAGCGCAGATGCGCAAGGTCATGGTAACGAGAGCACGCGGCTGTTTGTTGGCGGACTCCACGCAGGGACCAATCATCTCGTAATGCGCGTTGCCCAGTTGGGCCTTGATCGTGGCTTCGCTCTGCGCGTGCTGCCGCCCGGCAGGGCAGTTTTGACCGGTCGCATTTTCGACGCGGCCGGCAAGGCCCTGGTTCGCGATGTCGTGGTGACGGCGTTTCAAGGCAGTCAGGCGCTGGGGCGGGTCGGGATTGATGAGTCGGGGTTTTACCACCTGAGTTTGCTGCCGGAGCCTGGGAAGCCTTATGATATTGCTTTCACTTCCGGAAGTCAGGGCTGCTGGTGGTTTATCGAAACCCTGCATCCCGGAGACCGGCTCACGCGCGACGTCACGTTGCATCTGGCGGTGAGCCTTGCTGGCAGCTTGATGATGCTGGACCAGGACCGAAGTCCGCATTCCGAGGTGACCGTGGAGGCCGTGCGCGACGGCAAGGTTGTCGCTTCCGTCTTGAGCGACGAAAAAGGTCACTACCAGTTCATCAATCTGAAACCCGGTTGGTATCGGGTTCGCTGCCAGACACCCAATGGGTACCGCTATTGTCTCCCCACGGCAGACGCAACGACCACGCAAAACTTAATGTCCGAGCAGGAGCCCGGACCGATTCTGGTGGAAGACGGCAAGCCTGTGCGGAATCTCGATGCCTGGTTTGCCGCCTTCAAGAAAGGCGTGTGGCGGCACTACGATACTCTCGATGGTGTGCCCAATAACCGGGTGCAAGCGGTCGCGCAGGTTCCGGGTGGGGGCCTTTGGCTGCAAACCAGCGGCGGCCTCGGTTATTATGACGGGCTGCAGTTTTCCACGATTCCTGGCACGGAGTCCAAGCCCATCACGGCGTTGGCGGTGGCCTCGGATGGGGCTGTGTGGTTCGGCACCTACCAGGGACTCGGACGGTGGGCCGGCGGCGCCTTGACGTATTTCACCACCACCAATGGTTTGCCGGACAATGGCATCACCAGCCTGTGCGTGGCTCGCTCCGGCGAGGTGTGGGTGGGTACTGGGTACGGACTCTCGGTGTATGATGGCCGGCAATTCCGCAACTACACGGTGGCCGACGGGTTGGTGGAAAACGACATTACCACGCTGGGTCAGACTCCTGATGGCACCGTCTGGGTGGGCACCCGGAGCGGCTTGTCGCGCTTCGATGGCCTCCAGTTTCTCTCTTTCACCGCCGCCGATGGATTGGGCGGCGAGGAGGTGACCGCCGTCAACTACTCCTCGACGGGGCAAGTCTGGGTGGCGACGGTGGGTGGTCTCTCCCGGTGGAATGGGCGTGGTTTTACCCCGCTCGATACCTCGATTGGACGGTTGTCGCGCAGGATCCAAGCCATATACGTCGCCCCGGATGGTCGTCTTTGGTTGGGAACCGGACGGGGTTTGTCGATTTTCGATGGCCGTCAAGTGATCAACCTGCATCTGGGCGATGGTCTTAGGGGCGAAAATGTCTTGTCAATCGTTTCGACGTCCGAGGGATTCCTCTGGTTTGCGACTGATGGCGGGTTGGACAGGCTGGATCCGCAGGTGGCCAACTACTCCACCAAGGATGGACTGGCCGACAACCGTTTCTTTGATCTGTGCGCCGAGCCGGGTGTCCTCTGGCTCGGAATGCAGTGGGGTGGGCTGGGGCGGTTTAACGGCCAGAAATTTGCCACGGTGTTGCCGGGGCTTTACGCGCGCAAACTGCACCGCACCAAGGACGGAGTGCTATGGGTCGGCAGCAACAAGGGAGCGCTACGCTACGATGGGACACGACTTCTGCCCGGTGCCCTCCTGGCCAATCGCTGGGTGATGGCCATCGCGAGCGATTCCGAGGGTGCAATGTGGTTTGGGGACGCCTGGGCGGGAGGTGGGCTGGTCCGGGCAGCGACCAATACCCAGGGAGAACTTACGCTCAAGACCTTCACTCGCGAAGACGGTCTGGCGCACAACGAAGTTAGCAGCATTCTCTGTCTGACCAACGGCGAGACATGGGTGGGGACCCCCGGAGGGGTCTCTCGTTTCAAGGGGGGGCAGTTCCACAACTTCAGCATACAGGACGGCCTGCCCGCCGCCGGAGTTCGAGTCCTGTACCAGGGAAAGGACGGATGCATCTGGCTGGGAACGACGAAAGGCGTAGTCCGCTACGATGGCCAGCGTTTCAGCGGTCTCACCGCCACCTGTGGTTTGCCCGCCATCCGTATTGGCGCGATCTACCAAACCCGGGACGGACTCATGTGGTTTGGTACCGATGGCCAAGGGGTTTGTGTCTTCGACGGCAAGGCATTTGCCATGTTGGATACGCGGGATGGGCTGGCCGGAAACTCGATCCTGGCCATCGCCGAGGATCAGGCCGGCAACTTGTGGTTCGGCACCGCGCAGGACGGCCTCACCTTTCGCCCCAGCCCGCAGGGCGTCGTGGTGCAATTGGTGCTGCCGCAGAACTCCTGACTATGAACCCGCCCGGCGGCTCCTGCAAGCCGGCGCGCGGAGGCTACCTGATGAAGATGAAGGACGAGCCGATTGCCTCCGTCCTGCAGGCCATCCGCAAAATCCACGCCGGGCACCTGGTCGCCAGCCGGGCGCTCAGCTCCGAGCTGATCTACAAGACACGGCTCATGAGCAAGCTCGACGTGCGCACCACGCCTGAGCTGAAGGCGCTCTATGCGGTTAACTCAACTGCCGAATTTAAGGTGCTACGTCTCGGCGGCGCTTTCCCCCTGCGCGGAGCGCCTCGGTTGCGCAATTCTCGATGAACTTGAATTCACATCCCCGTCTTCCAGTTTTATGGAAAGCATCGAATCCCAAATTGGGCGCGCATTGGGACCATGATCCCACGCGGTTCATGTAGAGGAGGTCCAGAGCGTGCCAGCCGCACTAACAATTCGGCTCGTTGTGCATTGCCTTGTCGCAAGGAAACATTTCAGCATTTCAGAACTTCAGCATTTCAGACAGTGTTTCCAGGCCCTGAGAATGGGGATGTTTTTCCACTTTTCGGCGCTTGCGGAAGAAGATGAAATAGTTGTTGCATTCGAGATTACGTTTGCTATATTTTGCACTCCGTTTGCCCGGAAAGGGGCAATGGAACTTAACGCGAAATGCCGACAATTAACCAATTGGTCCGCAAGGGCCGCAGTAAACTTAAGCACAAGTCCAAGTCGCCTGCCTTGGAGAACTCACCCTTTCGTCGGGGTGTGTGTATCCAGGTGATGACCCGCACGCCCAAGAAGCCGAATTCGGCGATGCGCAAGGTCGCCAAAGTGCGATTGACCAACGGGCATGAAGTGATTGCCTACATCCCGGATGAAGGCCATAACTTGCAGGAACACTCGATTGTGCTGGTGCGCGGCGGCCGCGTGAAAGACTTGCCGGGAGTGCGTTACCATATCGTGCGGGGAACGCTCGATGCCGCCGGAGTGGAGAAACGCCGCGTCAGCCGGTCGAAATATGGCGTGAAGCGGCCCAAGCCGGGATCGAAGCCGGCCGCTCCAGCCGCCGCTGCCGCCGCGGCCCCTGCCCCTGCGGCCTAATGCGATCAACGATTTAACAGTTTAACAATTTAACTTTGTAAGAAATACATGTCTCGACGTCGTCAAGCGGCCAGGCGGCCAGTCCTCAAGGATGCGAAATTCAACAGCTCGTTGGTTACGCGCCTGGTCAACACGGTCATGCAATGCGGTAATAAGAGTGTGGCGCAACGGATTGTCTATGGCGCCTTTGATGAACTCATTGCCAAAAATCCGGCGACCAACCCGTTGGAAGTCTTGCAGCGGGCAGTGGATAACGCCAAACCCCGCCTCGAAGTCAAAGCCCGGCGCGTCGGTGGCGCCACCTATCAAGTGCCGCTCGAAGTTCCCAGCGACCGTCAGTTTTCGTTGGCGCTGCGCTGGATCGTGGATTTCGCCGATGGTCGCAAAGGTATTCCGATGAAGGAAGCCCTGGCGTCGGAGATTCTCGAGGCCTATCAGGGCCAGGGCAATGCCATTCGCAAACGCGACGAGGTGCATAAGATGGCCCAAGCCAACAAGGCATTTGCTCATTTCCGCTGGTAAAATACTTTAGTTCGACGCCCCGAAGGCCGACCAAGACCCGGGGCGTTTTTATTTTTAGCGAGGCTCTCTAAATGCAAGCAGCAACGGAAGAAAAGAAACCGACAAAAGCCAAAACGGCGAATACGCCGCAACGGCAGTATCCGATGGAGCGTACGCGCAACATTGGCATTGCCGCGCATATTGATGCTGGCAAAACGACCACCACCGAGCGCATCCTCTTTTATACCGGCCTCATTCACAAGATGGGCGATGTCGATGACGGGAATACCGTGACCGACTGGATGGAACAGGAACGCGAGCGCGGCATCACCATCACGTCCGCCGCCACCACCTGCTACTGGACCCAGAAGGACGATGGCACGTTCAAAACATTCCAGGGCGTTCCTCACCGCATTAACATCATCGACACCCCGGGCCACGTGGATTTTACCGCCGAAGTCGAGCGCTCCATGCGCGTTCTCGACGGTGCGGTCGCCGTGTTCTGCGGTGTGGCCGGCGTCCAGCCGCAATCCGAGACCGTTTGGCGGCAGGCCACCAAATACAAGGTTCCTCGCATTGCCTTTGTCAATAAGATGGACCGCACTGGCGCGAATTTCGAGAATGCGCTGAGCGACATGCGCAAGAAGCTTGGCGCTTATGCTTACCCGATCTTCCTGCCCATCGGCAAAGAGGACCACTTCGATGGCGTCATCGATATCGTGAACCAAAAGGCGATTATCTATGATCCGAATGACGAAGCTGGCCTCAAGTACAGCACCGTCGAAATCCCCGCGGACCTCAAAGAGTCCGCGCAGGCCGCCCTGGCGGAATTGATCGATGCGGTTTCCAACAAGGACGACGCGATTGCGGAGCTGATCATTGATAACAAACCCATTTCCGCCCCGATCTTGAAGGCGGCGATTCGCCGTTTGACGTGCAAGATCGAGATGGTGCCCGTGCTCTGCGGTTCGGCGTTCAAGAAGCGTGGCGTGCAACCCCTGGTCGATGCGGTCGTCGATTATTTGCCTTCGCCACTCGACGTGCCTCCCCCCATTGGCATCGTGCCGGGCACAGAAAACAAAATCGAAGTTCTTTCGGATGACAGCGCCAAGTTTTGTTCGCTGGCATTCAAGCTCTGGACCGATCCCTATGTTGGCAAGCTGGTCTTCTTCCGCGTTTATAGCGGCCAGCTCAGCAAAGGCGACATCATTTACAATCCGCGCACCCGCAAACGCGAGCGCGTCAGCCGCGTCCTCATGATTCAGGCTGATAAGCGGATTGACGTGGAGACCACTTTTTCCGGCGATATCGCGGCGCTGGTGGGCTTAAAGAACATTACTACCGGAGATACGCTTTGCGACGAGAATCTCGAAGTGCTGCTCGAACCACCGACTTTCCCCGAACCGGTCATCTCGATGGCGGTTGAGCCCAAGACCAAGGCCGACCGCGAGAAGATGGGCGAAGGGTTGCAGCGCCTGGCTGAGGAAGACCCGACCTTCCGTTGCTTTACCAACGAGGATACCGGCCAGCTCATTATTGCCGGCATGGGCGAACTCCATCTCGAAATCATCCGCGACCGCCTCTTCCGCGAATTCAAAGTCAGCGCCAACGCCGGCGCACCGCAAATCGCTTACCGCGAAACCGTCACTAAAGTTGCCGAGGGCGAAGGCAAGTTTATTCGTCAATCCGGCGGCCGCGGCCAATACGGCCACGCCTGTGTCACCCTCGGCCCCAATGAACGCGGCAAAGGTGTCGAGATCGAGAACAAGATTGTCGGCGGCGCAATCCCCAAAGAATACATCTCAGCAGTCATCGATGGCATCGAAGAGGCCATCAAAGGGGGCGTGTTTGCCGGCTATCCGGTCGTGGACGTCAAGGTGGCCATTGTGGACGGCACGTTCCACGAAGTTGATTCCAGCGAGCTGGCCTTCAAGATGGCCGGCATTTTCGCCGTGAAAGAAGCGGCGAAAAAGGCCAACCCAATATTGCTCGAACCCATCATGAAGGTGGAAGTCACCACGCCTGATGAGTATCAAGGTGATTTGCTGGGTGACTTGAATCGCCGCCGCGGCAAAATCGTTCACATCGAAGCCAAAGATGCATCGACGATTCTGAGCGCGGAAGTGCCACTGGCCGAAATGTTCGGTTACGCGACCGCCATTCGTTCCTTGTCCAAAGGCCGCGCGGCCTATTCGATGGAACCTTTCCGATTCGAGCCGGCCCCCAACAGCATCGTCGCCGCTATCTTGGACACTGCCAAAGGCAGGCCCGCCGCTCGGGCCTAAGCGCCCTTGGCTGGCACAAAACTCCAGACTGCCGGCTCCCGGGATGGCCGATAATCGGCCCCGGGCTATTTGCCGCCGCAGCCGGCGCAACGCATCTGGATTTGCGCGGCACGAGCAACAAAAGGACACAAAACCAGCCCAATGAAAAATCTGAAATCCATCTGTGCAGCCACCGTGTGCGGGGCAATCCTGCTTGGCTCCGCCACCCTGCTTGCGACCGACGTGAAGACCTACCAGGTCACCGGCCCGGTGCTTGAAGTCACTCCCACATCGATCACCATCCAGAAGAACGAGGACAAATGGGAAATCGCCCGCAACAAGAACACCAAGATCACCGGCAACCTCAAGGTCGGCGCCAAGGTGACCATCCAATATAACATGGTCGCCGTCGAAGTTGAAGTGAAGCCGGGCAAAACAAAGAATCGACAATGATTCTTTGCATTGGAACAACTCCCGCAACGCAGCGGGTACTTGTTTTCCGCGCGCTCACGCTCGACGCAGTGAATCGGGCCGTGACGACGCTGGACGGTGTGGCGGGCAAGTCGATTAATGTCGCCAAGGTATTAAAGGCGCTGGGTGAGCAACCGCTCGCAATGGGTTTCCTCGGCGGCGACCGCGGGGAGCGCATCCGAACCCTGTTCAAGGAACGAGGAATTCAACGGGATTTTGTGACGGTGCGTGAGACCACGCGACAGTGCATCACGATCATCGACCAATCGCGGGGCACTCAGACTGAGTTGGTGGAGGAAAGCCGGCCAGTGGCGGCGGCAGACTACCAAAAGCTGATGAGCCGAATCGGGCGGCGGCTTAAAGGTTGCCGTGCTGTGGTCATGTCCGGGACTATCACCCCGGGAGTGCCAGTGGATTTTTATCTCACCTGCGGACGAATGGCCCAGGAGATCGGGGCCATGACGGTGGTGGATGCTCAGGGAGCGGCGCTCATCGAGGCGCTCAAGTGCCAGCCGGGACTGGTGAAACCGAACCGGACAGAACTGGCCGCGACCGTCGGGCGCAAACTAAGAAGCGAAGCCGAGGTGGTGGCGGCCATGCGGGAATTGGGCGAGCGCGGCGCGCAGCGAGTGGTGGTTACGGCGGGGAGCGGTCCCACCTTGGCCTTTGATGGCCGTCGCGCCTGGCAAATCCTGCCGCCCCGAATCGTGGCCGTAAACCCGATCGGGTCCGGCGACGCCGTTACTGCCGCACTGGTGTGGCGTCTCCTGCGCGGGGATGACCTGGGCGAAGCGTGCCGATGGGCTGCCGCGGCCGGCGCTGCCAATGCCTTGACAATGCTGGCCGGGGAGGTCGATCTCGAGGTCGTGGAACGTCTGGTGAGCGAAGCGCGGGTGAAGCCGTTGAAGGGTTAAAGCCGAACAACAAGACCAAGCGCCGACGCAAGAAAAATATCTCTGATTATGGAACATTTATTTCTTGAGAAAATTACGGCGTATCCGATAGTTTAACCATGTTAAAGGCGCGGAAGAGTGAGTGACTAAGCCCACCGCGCTGGTTCTTTGGAAGATTGGTTTTTAGAATTTACCCTGCCATGCTCGTGATACGAAGCTAAGTCCTTGAACCGTAGTTGATAAATCCAGGGGCTTTAACTGTGGTTGTGGCCGACAGGCCTTTACTGGAAGCCGAAAGCAATCCAGCGGGTCCCGACTGTTTCTAACAAGTTCAAAGGAACTGTTACACACGGCAATGGCGGGGTTATTTTTTGTGCGCAGAGCGCTTTACAAAGCGCCGCGATGAGACTCGCCTCGGGGGCGAGTCTTTTTGTTTTGGGCAAATCGGGCGCGAACTGTTATCTTGATGGCATGCCGCGGGACGAACTGTTTTCATCCTCATCCGAGCCGGAAGCGACAAGCCCCGGCGCAGTGGACGAGCGCGCTTTCAGGCATCAGCCAATGGCCGCGCGCATGCGCCCGCGCGATCTCAACGAGTTTGTCGGACAATCCCATATCCTTGGCCCGGGACAGTTGTTGCGCCGCGCCATCGAGGCAGATCGCATCCAATCCCTGATTTTTTTCGGCCCGCCAGGCACCGGCAAAACCTCGCTGGCGCAGATCATCGCCCGCCAAACCAAAAGCAAATTCGAGCGGCTCAGCGGCGTGGAATCCAACGTGGCAGACATGCGACGCGTGCTCTCGGCAGCGGCAAACCGCTTGGAAAACAAGGGGCAATCCACGATTCTGTTCGTTGACGAAATCCACCGGTTTAACAAAGCCCAACAGGACGTGCTCTTGCCGGACGTGGAAGCGGGTGTGGTCCGGCTGATCGGAGCGACGACACACAATCCGTTTTTCTTCGTCAACTCGCCACTCGTTTCCCGATCACAGATTTTCGAACTGCAGCCTTTGGGCGAGAATGACCTCTATGTTCTGCTCCAGCGCGCGCTGGTTGACAACGAACGCGGACTCGGCCACATGAAAGTGCAGGCGGATGAAGGAGCGTTGCGCCACCTGGCAAAATTGTCGGATGGCGACGCCCGTAAGGCGCTGAATGCATTGGAAATCGCCGCGCTCACCACGGTGCCCGCCAACGACGGAGCCATCCACATCGACCTGGCAGTCGCCGAGCAAAGCATTCAGAAGAAAGCTGTGGTGTACGATGACGAGGACGCGCACTACGATACGATTTCGGCATTCATCAAGTCGATGCGAGGCAGCGACCCGGACGCGACGCTGTACTGGCTGGCAAAAATGATTCACGCCGGCGAAGACCCGCGCTTCATTGCCCGACGGATTGTCATTCAGGCCGCCGAAGACGTTGGTTTGGCGGACCCGATGGCGCTGGTTCTGGCCAATGCCGCGTTCCAGGCAGCGGAATTCATCGGGTGGCCTGAAGCCCGGATTCCTCTGGCCGAAGCGGCCATCTACATAGCCACCGCGACCAAGAGCAATAGCACCGTGATGGCCATCGATGCCGCGCTCAAAGATGTCGAATCGGGCCGCACGTTGCCAGTGCCGGAGCACCTGCGCGACGCGAGTTATCAAGGAGCCAAAAGGCTGGGCCATGGCACTGGCTATCAATACGCGCACGATCACCCCGGGCACTTTGTCGCGCAGGACTACCTGGGCGCCGATAAGCGTTATTATGAGCCGACAGAGCAGGGGGTGGAAAAGAAGATCAAAGAACGGGTCGAAAAATGGCGGGCCCAGTTTGCAACCTCAGGAGTTAGGAGTCCTAAGACTGTATGAAGAGATTAAGGAGCAGAATCCCGTTGCTGACTGGATAGTTAAGCCCGGCTTCTTCCGATCAGGCTAAAGGTTACGACTAACAGTGGCGTTGGAAGAGGAAAATACGAACAACCATGCAAGATCTGAAGGCAGCCATGCGCGATCAAGCGCGCGAACGGTTGGAGAAAATGCCGGCGGCGGAACGGGTCGCCGCTTCGAGGCAGGCGCGCGCGGTGCTGGCGGCCCAACCAGTTTGGAATAGGGCGCAGTCGGTTTTGCTGTTTGCGCCGTTGCCGAAGGAGTTGGATGTCTGGCCGCTATTGGCAGAGGCCCTGGCCGCCGGCAAACGGGTTGCCCTGCCCCGCTTTGAGCCAGATTTGAAGTCTTACGCCATCCGCCAAATACAGAATGCGGAAACCGATTTGCTGGTGGGTCACTTCGGGATTCGGGAACCCAGGGAGCAATGCGCCCGCCTCTCATCCAACCGGGTGGAACTAATTCTCGTGCCCGGGGTAGCCTTCGATCTGCAAGGCAGCCGGCTGGGACGGGGCAAGGGGTATTATGACCAATTGTTGGCCGCCGTTCGGGGGAAGAGGTGTGGCGTGGCTTTCGATGAGCAGCTCGTGCCGGAAATTCCTGTTGAAGCGCATGACGCAAGAATGGATTGCCTCCTGACGCCGACACGCTGGGTCGAGCTGCCGGCCTGATAGCCTATCCGAAGCCAGGCTGCACGGCTCAGACCACAAAACGGGGATCGAATATCGGACCGCAGCCGTGCCGACGCAGCAGCTCCATGAATTTCGCCAGCCCGCGCTTCTCGTCCGCGCCGAGGTGGTAGTGGATGTGCCAGCTCAGGTAATCCTTTCGGAAGTCGTAATCGTATTCCGTGCGGGTGCGGATGATGGAATCGAGAGTGTCGAGGCCGAAGTCGCGTGCTTCGCGAAGTTGACGACGCAGGGCGGAGTTCTCGAGGCCGCGGCGCAAAGCCCAGACGGCATAGACGAATGGCAGGTTGGTCATTTCGTGCCAGGCGGCGCCGAGATCCCAAAGCTCGTGCTGACGCGGGGTGAGGCCAAAATCGAGCGCCGGGTCGCCAATCAGCAAGGCGTAATCCGGCAGCGCGGCAAAATCATAGCTCGGCAGCGGCTTGAACTCGGGCTCGAGCCCTCGCTCCGCAAGCAACACCCGCAGCAACTGAACGCTGGTGAGCGAAGCGGTGTCACAAAAGATTTCGGTCGCCTCCGCGACCGGCTTCCGGTGCGCTAACAAGACGCTTCTTACCTCACCCAGCGAGGCAATCGCGATTCCGTCCAGGATATCGTAGCGGTCGTTGAACAGCACCTCGACCACGCTGACCAACGCGGCATCCAGTTCGTCGCGCTGTAGCATCTCCGCCAGCTTGGCGGGCGTGGCATAAACCACTTCCTCTTCAAGACCGCGCGTCAACGGAACGGTGTTGAGATAGCCGACAGAGCCGACCCGAAAAGGGGCGAGCGACTGATCGAGGTTGGTTTCGCGCTGCAAGTTGGCCGCGCGATGCTCGCGCTCGAAACGATGGGCTGCCTCTTCCGCCGGTTCGGGCGGGGCCATGCGGAGCTTCGAGGTTTGTTCCGGAGGCATAATTGACGCTTGATGACGAATCCAGCACGCTGAAGTTCGGCCATCGCTTCACGCGCTTTGCGAGGCACCTTCCGAAACCTCGAAAGTCCCAAACAGAGTTTCACAAGAAGCCGCGACATCTTCGCCGTTGGCGCGCTTCTCAACGAGCCATAACCGCGGACGATCAGCCGCCACCTGGCGGGTGCCACCGACTCCCGGGCTGTGTGTGGCCAGCCCGAAGCCGGGAACGGCAGCGCGGTAATAACCACCCGGGAAACCGCTGTCCTGGACCCTCTGGAAAACCACGCTGAATCTCATGCCGAGATGTTACAGTTGGACATGCGGCATCGTCAACCCTTGTGCAAAGTTGGAGTCTTCGGGGCCAGAGGGAATCAGTTTCTGAAAATCGCCACATCAACTCGAATTTCACGCTTCACTATCGCACATCAAATGTCTTGATTGTTTTCCAAAACAGGCGTAAATTGCCTCATAATTGACCGAGGATAAGGGTTCGGTTTGCCGGTCATTGAAACCGTGTCTTGCATGAAACTGAATCGCTCCGCTGGCTCAAGGTGGACGAATTGCGCCTTGGCAGCAGTGATGCTCTCGGCGGCTGTCAGTCGCGCTCAGAATGTTATCGCGTGGGGTGGCAATTCGCAGGGCCAAACCAACGTGCCAGCCTCCGCGACGAATGTAATTGCGGTTGCCGCAGGCTTTTACCATAGCATGGCATTGAAGCTCGACGGCACGGTTGTTTCCTGGGGATCCATCTCCAACGTCCCGCCCAATCTCACGAATGTTGTGAACATTGCCGCAGGTGCATATCACAGCCTGGCGTTGCTGCGCGACGCCACGATTGTCGCGTGGGGCGATAATTCTTACGGCCAGACCAACGTTCCGGCGTCGGCAACGAACGTAATCGCAGTGGCCGCCGGATATTACCACAACTTGGCCCTGCGTGCCGATGGAACCGTGATCGCCTGGGGCAAAAGCGCCAATGCACAAACCAACGTTCCTTCCTCAGCCACGAATATTGTGGCCATCAGCGCCGGAGCGGAACACAGCATGGGGCTGCGGGACGATGGCGCTGTCGTCATTTGGGGCGGAGTTGCAAATCATTCCGACCTTTTGTCTTATGCTGTAATTCCAATGCCGCGATTGGTGAAGGATGTGGTGTCCATTTCTGCAGGAGCATACCAAAACCTGGCACTCGTCGGAAACGGTCGTGTGATGGCCTGGGGCTACAACCAGCCCGCGGTTCCGGCTTCCGCAACCAATGTTGTGCTCACTGCCGCTGGAACCAACTACGATTTGGCGCTCAAGGCGAATGGTAGAATCATAGCATGGGGAACCGGCACGATAACGAATGTTCCGACTTCAGCCACAAACACCATCGCCATCGCTGCCGGACTATCGCACTGCCTGGCAGTGATTGGCGACGGCATGCCACCACGTATTCTTGGCCGGATATCCTATCGCGCCCAATGCTCAGCGGGCAACCCACTCCCACTGTCTCTCCGTTCGGTTGGAAACAACCCGCTCCATTACCAATGGCTCGCGGATGGCGTGCCGATCCCCAGCGCGGATACGGCGTTCCCGCAGATAGTCGCAGTGCTGGGGAGCGACAATGTGAGTTATCAGGCGGTTGTTTCGAACACCTCGGGTAGCGCGACGAGCGAAAGCGCGAGGGTTACGGTACGCTGCCTCAATGTCTTGGGCGATGATCTTAACGGCCAGTCCCAAATTCCCAACGTCGTCGTGAATCCATGTGCGATCACCGCCGGAGCGTTTCACTGCCTCGCTCTGAATATGGACGGGACAGTCGCCGCATGGGGAAAGAACTGGGATGGCCAGACCAACGTGCCGCCAACCGCCACGAACGTGGTGGCTCTTGCCGCTGGCACCTCGCACAGCCTCGCATTAAAAGGTGATGGATCGGTCGTTGCCTGGGGACGCAACTGGGATGGGCAAACCAACGTGCCTGCGACGGCGACCAAGGTCGTCGCGATTTCTGCTGGCTGGGCTCACAGTCTGGCTTTGCGGACGGACGGAACAGTGGTGGCTTGGGGCAATAACGACTACGGCCAAACTGATGTCCCTTTCCTCGCCACGGATGTCATCGCCATAGCTGCCGGGTACTACCAGAATCTGGCTCTTCGGTCGGATGGCACCGTCGTGACTTGGGCGTTTGACTACCCGACGCCACCGACCGCGAGCAACGTGGTAGCGGTCGCGGCCGGATGGGAACACTGCCTGGCGCTGCGGGCCGACGGTTCGGTTGTGGCCTGGGGTGATAATTCCTATGGCCAGTCCTCCGTTCCGGCGTCGGTGACCAATGTGGTTTCAATAGCGGCAGGTTATTACGACAACCTGGCTTTGCGCGCGGATGGCACCGTCGTCGCGTGGGGAAAATCGTATTATGGGGTTACGAGTGTACCGGTTGGTCTTTCCAAAGTTGCGAGCATTTCGGCTGGGGAGGACTATAGCTTGGTACTGGTCGCATCTGGGCCGCCGCGATTTGGCTGTCAGCTCGGATCGGCTGTCGCTCATTTAGGCACGCAGACAATTCTCAACTCGACAATTGTGGGAACGTATCCGTTGAGCTTTCAGTGGTTTCACGACGGGCTGGCGATTTCCGGCGCGACGAATCGAAACTTGCTGCTGGCCGCTGCCCAAGCTGCCGACGCAGGAAATTACGTTCTGGTAGCAACAAACGCCTCAGGGCAAGCAGCCAGTGAACCGGTGCATTTGGTGGTGTGGCAGGGTCCAGCAGTCACGGCTGTCGGCGCCTGGGCAGACGACATCACCGGCAAGTGCGATGTTCCAGTCACAGTCTCGAACCCTTGTGCAATCGCCGCCGGGGCATTTCACTGCCTCGCGCTGAACGCGGATGGTACAGTCGCCGCATGGGGAAAGAACTGGGATGGGCAGACAAATGTACCGCCAATCGCCGCGAACGTTGTGGCTGTTGCCGCTGGTACTGCTCACAGTCTCGCAGTGAGAGATGATGGATCTGTTATTGCCTGGGGACGCAACTGGGATGGACAAACCAATGTGCCCCCGACTGCGACCAACGTTGTTGCGATTGCTGCGGGTTGGGCGCACAGCATGGCTTTACGGGCGGACCGAACAGTAGTGGCTTGGGGAAATAATGATTATGGCCAGACTTCTGTTTCATTCCTTGCTTTAGATGTTGTCGCCATTGCGGCTGGGTATTACCACAACATGGCTCTTCGGTCGGATGGGACAGTGGTGACTTGGGGGATTGACTACCCGACGCCACCGACCGCGAGCAACGTAGTGGCGGTCGCGGCTGGGTGGGAACACTGCCTGGCTTTACGGGCCGACGGCTCCGTTGTCGCCTGGGGCGATAACTCCTATGGTCAGTCATCTGTTCCGGCGTCGGTGACGAACATAGTCGCGATCTCCGCCGGTTATTATCATAATTTAGCATTGAAGGCTGATGGTACCATCATGTTATGGGGCAAATCATACCTGGGGGTGACGAATGTTCCTGGGGGTCTTCGCAACGTCGCGAGCATCGCGGCTGGGGAGGACTATAGCGTGGTCTTGACCGCATCAGGCCCTCCTGGATTTAGCCGTCAACTTGGATCGGTTGTTGCTCATGCCGGCAGTCAGACAATTCTCAACCCAAATGTTGTGGGAAAGTATCCGTTGGGCTTTCAATGGTTTCACGACGGTGTAGCAATTTCCAGCGCGACTAACCGTTACCTGCTGCTGAGCAATCCACAGATGGACGCAGCCGGGAACTACGTTCTGGTAGCAACAAACGCCATGGGCCAGGTGACCAATACACCAATCAGCCTCATTGTGCAGCCCGATCCAGTGACCGTCACGAGCGTTGGTGCCTGGGGTGACAACATTGCCGGGCGATGCGACGTGTCACACGCAGCCACAGATCCGCGGGCAATTGCTGCCGGGCCTTTTCACGGTCTAGCTGCGAATGCAGATGGCACAGTGGCCGCATGGGGAAAGAACTGGGATGGGCAGACGAACGTACCGCCAACAGCCACGAACGTGGTGGCAGTGGCCGCTGGCGCCGATTCCAGCATGGCACTGAGGAATGATGGCTCGGTGATTGCCTGGGGAGGCAACTGGCACGGGGAGACAAGTGTGCCGCCATCGGTAACGAACGTCGTCAGCATTGCCGCAGGTTTGGAGCACGGTTTGGCTCTGCGGGCCGATGGGACGGTGGTGGCCTGGGGCAGCAACGAATGCGGACAAACGAATGTTCCGCCACTCACCACAGGGCTCGTCGCCATAGCCGCAGGCTACTACCACAACCTGGGATTGCGCTCGGACCACACGGTCATTGCCTGGGGTTTGGAGAATACGGTGCCAGATTCGGCTTCGAACGTCGTGGCTATTGCCGGCGGATGGTGGCACAGCCTGGCCTTGCGGAAGGACGGTTCAGTTGTTGCCTGGGGCGACAACTCCTACGGCCAGTGCATAATTCCTACGTCTGTCACTAATGTTGTGGAAATCGCGGCTGGCTATTCCCACAACCTGGCGTTGCGCTCCGATGGCACGATTGTCACTTGGGGGAATGGGAATGGGGGCGTGACGAACATTCCAAATGGTCTGCGCGATGTGGCGCGCATTGCCGCTGCGGAGGACTATAGCCTGGCAATGATCGAGGTTGGGCCACCGCAGTTTCGCCACCAACTCGGAGCGGCCACAGCACACGTTGGCGGGCAAGTAATCCTTTGTGCCGGTGTGAGCGGGACATGCCCCTTGGCTCTTCAATGGTTTCATGATGGCGTGGCGCTTGGGGGTGCAGCCAATCCTTATCTTCTGCTGACCAACGTGCAACTGGCAGATGCGGGGGAATACACGTTGACTGCTACGAACGCCGCGGGCCAGATCAACAGCCAAACGTCAATTCTGACGGTGAAGCCTGAACCAGCAGTCGCGGAAGTGCTTGCGCCCCGGAATGTAGTGATTGGGACAAGCGTGTGCTTGCCCGCAACCGTTTCTGGCATAGAACCTCTGACCTTTCAATGGCGCTTGAACGGCAACGATTTGCTGGAGGGTGGACGAATCAGTGGCGTGAACTCAAGCACCCTTTGCCTGAGCGCGACCAGTGGCGAAGACAGTGGAAGCTACAGCTTGGTTGTAAGTAATGCCTACGGCTGTGTAACCGGACTTGTGGCGCAACTTTCCGTGAGTGCCATGCTGGCTTGGGGAAATAGCTCCGCCAGCCAACTCGAAGTGCCATTCGGAACAACAGGCGTGGTTGCCATAGCCAGCGGCGGCGATCATAATCTTGCTCTCCGGGCAAATGGCACGCTGGCCGCCTGGGGCGACAATTCTTCGGGCCAAAACAACTTGCCACAATCCGGGGGCGGCTTCGTTGCCATTGCCGATGGGGAATCTCATAGTTTGGCTTTGCGGGCAGATGGCACGATCGCTGCGTGGGGGGGCAACACCTACGGACAGACCACTGTGCCCGTTTCAGCCACAAACGTCGTGACCATCGCGGCCGGCAGGTTCCACAGCCTGGCTCTACTCCTCAACGGGACTGTCATCGCGTGGGGTTCCAACTCCTCCGGTCAGCGGACTGTGCCGGCCTCAGCGACAAATATCGTGGCGATCTCCGCCGGTGACGATTACAGCCTTGCATTGCAGGCTGACGGCACGCTTGTCCGTTGGGGGGCACTGTTGCCTCCGCCCGCAAGGGCGACCAATGTGATGGCCATCGCTGCCGGGGGTAAACACGCCTTGGCGCTGCGGGCAGATGGGGCCCTCATTGCGTGGGGAGCAAACTACTACGGTCAAACAGTCGTGCCCAGCTCGGCAACTAATGTGGTCGGGATTGCCGCCGGCGGCGACCACAGTCTGGCCCTGCTTGCCGACGGCCCCGTGGTCTGCTGGGGTGCCGATTACTTTGGCCAGGCCTCGGCGCCACCTTTGGCAACGAACATTTTCGCCATAAGCGCCGGCGGAGCCCATAGCCTGGCGCTGACTGGGAGTCGAACGTATCGCCCCGCCTTTCAACCCTTCGCCAGAACGGTCACAATAGGCCAGCCTACTGTGATCAGCGCCGGCGCGCTCAATGGCGCCATGGCCGATTATCAGTGGCAACTTAACGGTTTGGACGTGTCGGGAGCAACTGCGCCGGCACTTTCGATCAGCTTCGTCAACTGGACCAACGCCGGTGTTTACCGCGTTGTCATGAGCAATGCCTTGGGAAGTGTGGTGGGGCCGTCAATAATCCTGACTGTGCTGCGCACCCCGCTCCAGTTCGACACATCCCCGACTGAGCTCCGGATGAGCGGTGATGGTCTTCATCTCCGTTTGCTGGGACCTTCCGGTGTGGGGCCGGTCGTGATTGACGCAACCAGCAATTTCCTGAGCTGGCAACCCATCTTTACAAATCCGGCAGCAATCGGTCCCATGGAGTTCAGCGATGCTGGTGTAAACGGCGCACCAGTCAGGTTTTATCGTGCGATCGAGAGTGCGGCACCCGGACCACTGCGGATTGACCTTGCGACAATGCCTTTCCATGTGGGGAACGGAAGGGTTCCGTTGTGCCTGACGGGACTGACTGCAAGTGGTCCAGTGGTGATTTACGCTTCTTCGAACCTGGTGGATTGGCAGCCCGTATTCACAAACCCGCCGACGATTGGCCCTCTCCAGTACTTGGAGGAGCCTTCCACAGTTCAACCGCAACGGTTTTATCGGGCGTCTGAAAACCGATGACCTCAGGGCAGACCATGAAATCCATCGGGTCGAGCGAATGCGTCTGGCGTTTCCTCCGGCCAAAACAGAAATAGAAACTAGCACCGCTTATGAAGAACATGCGCAAACAGAACACGGCTTTCGCTCTAATCGAATTGATCGTCGTTATTGCCATCATCGTTATCCTGGCAGCCTCTTTGCTGCCTGCGTTAGCCCGTACCAGAGCGCAAGCACAGCGCATTGGTTGTGCCAACAACCTCAAACAGGTTGGACTCTCTTTCCGGACTTGGGCGGCAGACCATAACGGCGCTATGCCAATGAGACTCCCCCACGCGGCGGGTGGCGCCTCTGAGAGTGTCGGCTTTAGAGTCCTGACCCCACCAGTTGGTGCCAATCCAGCAACCCGGGGCGTATGGGATTTCTTCCATGTGATGTCCAATCAACTGAGCACACCCAAAATCCTGGCCTGCCCAGCGGAATTTGAAAGCTCGGCCCGCCAGGTTGCAAGCACCTTCGCATTCACAGTACCCCCGAATAGCCCCTACTCAATCCCGTTCACCAACGATCTGAATTGCAGTTATTTCACGGGTGTTGACGCGTCTGAGACCAGCCCGCGGATGTTCCTGACCGGCGACCATAACCTGGGAGATAATGCGAATCCGCCGACCACTGCGTTTGGAACAGCTCCCGGATCAACACCCGCCGGCACGAGATTCTTTGTCTCCTTTGGCACTAACATCGTTTCCGCCACTGCAGCTACAGGACCAAGTTGGATGGACAACACGCACTCCGAGCAGGGCAACGTCGGTCTTGCTGATGGCAGTGTGGAGGGATTCAGCCGATCGAACTTCCAAAATGCTCTTGCGAATTCGCGCGATACAAGCCGTACGGCAGGTGTCTTCGTCCAAGCTGTAAACACCAGCGGTGTCGGGTGTAACCGCATTCAGCTTCCGTAAGCCGGAGATTTCCACTCAGTTGTTTCAACCCAAAGGCATCCGCAAGGCTGCCTTTTTTCGCGGACCCGAGGATGAAGCACCGGGGGTCACTGGGATTGAAGTCGCTACGACGCCCATCCAGGCCTCGAACAGGAGGCTCCCGCTGCGCGTGAATGGCCTGACAGAAGATGGTCCGATGGTCATCCTCCGGCGCGTGCCCCGCCCTGTCATGCCGTTGCGAGGTTGACCTCCAAGACCTTGGATCGTTGCTCACTGGATTCGGCGGGTGGAAGCATGTCCCAGATCTTGATCGGTTCGTAGAAGGTGTTGCGCTGAACAGGAGTGCGGCCGGCCTCGCGGATTGCTTTGATCATCTCGGTTTCAGTCTGCAATTGGGGCGATTGGGCGCCGGCCATGTGAAAGATGTGCTCCTCAATAATTGTCCCATGCAGATCGTCCGCGCCGTAACTCAACGCCACTTGCGCCAGCTTGAGTCCCATGCCGACCCAATAGGCGGTGATATGATCAAAGTTGTCGAGGTAGATGCGGCTCACTGCAATGGTGCGCAACGAGTCGAACCCGGTCGGCGGGTTCTGCACCGGGATATCATTGTTTTCAGGGTGATACGGCAACGGGACAAAGCCGACGAAACCGCGCGTCTCATCCTGCAAAGTCCGCAAATAGCGCAGGTGATCGACGCGGTCGGCCAGGGATTCAACGTGGCCGTAGAGCATGGTGCAGGTGCTGCGCCCGCCCATGCGATGCCAGGTGCGGTGGACCTCGAGATACTCTTCGGCAGATTCCTTGCCGCGGGCGATGGCGGAGCGGACCTCCGGACGGAAGATCTCGGCGCCTCCGCCGGTGAGCGAATCGAGGCCGGCTTCTTTCAACGCGCCCAAGGTTTGGGCAACGGACTTTCTGGCCAGCCAGGCCAGATGCAGGACTTCGATGGCAGTGAAGCATTTAATTTGCAGCCGCGTGTCCAGGGCGCGCAACGCTCGCAGCAGATCGGTGTAATAGCTGAAGGGTAGCGAGGGATGCAATCCGCCGACAATATGGAGTTCCGTGATGCCGAGTCGGAGCGCCTGGCGGGCCTTCTCGACTATTTCCTCGACGGTGAGCTGGAAGCCATCGGCGTCGCGTTTCTTTCGGGCGAAGGAGCAGAATTGGCAGCTCAGGATGCAGTAATTCGAGTAGTTGATGTAGCGATTGATGATGTAGCTGGCGCAGTTACCCACCTTGCGTTGCCGGGCAAGGTCGGCAATCGCACCGACGGCATTCAAATCCTTGCTCTCGAACAGGCGCAAGGCGTCGGCTTCGGAAATCCGTTCGCCGGCGGCGACTTTCTCGTAAAGGTCGCGGAGTTTGCTGTGCTGGAAAAAAAACTGCACAAGCTACGATTAGCAGAACGGGCGGGTTTGGCAAATCGAGTTTCGGGGGAGGACTAACCGGGTGTGCAGGAGTGCTACCGGACCCAGAAACCACCCTTGAAGACGATTTCGGCGAGGGTGACTGCCAGGAAAACCGTGCTGACAACAGCGTTCAGGCGGAAAAAGGCGACGTTGATCCAGTTGAGGCTGCGGCGGCGGGCGATCCAGTGCTCCAACACCAGGCAACCTACGATAAGCATCCAGCCGACCAGGTAGGCGACGCGGAAGCGGCAAAGCAGTCCGAAAGCAAACAGCAGTCCGCACATAAGGAGATGCGCCAAAAAGGCGGCTTGTAGAGCGTTCTTTGGCCCCCACGCCACCACCAGCGAGTGCAGGCCATGTTTGCGGTCGAACTCATAGTCCTGAAGCGCGTAAATGATGTCGAAGCCGACAAGCCACAGCACAACAACCGCAGCCAGTACAACCATTTGAAGGATTTCCATGACCGAGACGTTGGTTCCCCGCACGGCCAGCCAAGCCCCGACCGGCGCCAGCGCCAGCGCCAAGCCAAGATAGAAATGCGTGTAGTCCGTGAAACGTTTCGTCAGCGAATAAAAGCAAATCACCAGCAGCGCAATCGGCGACAAATAGAAACAGAGCGGATTCAGCAGAAAGCTGGCGACGACGAGCCCCGCCCCCGCCAGTGCGCAAAGGGTCATGGCACCCAACAGACTGATCTGACCAGCCGGCAGTTGGCGGCTGGCGGTGCGCGGGTTCAGCGCATCGAACTTGCGGTCGGCAATGCGGTTGAAGGCCATCGCGCAAGTTCGGGCGCAGACCATTGCCGCAATAATGAGGCTGAAAATCCGCAAGCCAGGCCAGCCTCGGCTCTCCCGCGCCGCCACCGCCATGGCCGCCAGCGCGAAGGGAAGGGCGAAGACGGTGTGCGAGAACGTCACGAAGGAAGCCCACTTGGAAAGGGTGTCAAACATCGGGGTCACAATAGCGAACGTTGAACATCGAACCCTGAACCCTGAACCCTGAACCTCGAACCTTGAACATCGAACCTTGAACATCGAACCTTGAACCTTGAACCTTGAACCCTGAACCTCGAACCTTGAACCTTGAACCCTGAACCTTGAACCCTGAACCTTGAACCCTGAACCTTGAACCTTGAACCCTGAACCTTGAACCTTGAACCTTGAACCTTGAACCTCGAACCTTGAACCTTGAACC
>JBAXTC010000280.1:0-8863 GCA_037130375.1 Verrucomicrobiota bacterium
TGGAGTGCGCCGAGAAATCAGGCGTTTGGTTAAGAACCTGGTTTTTGGATGAAGCCGTGGTAGAGGCCCATGTAGTAAGGCAGGAGAAAGACGGTGCCAGCACTCAGCTCGCCTCCATTGCCGCCGTAATTAAGTTCCCAGGGGTCGGTGTTCCAGTGATTGAAATGGCGGTTTTCGACCGGAATGACTTTACCATTCACGCGGTAGCCGCGCCGTCCCCGTGAGTCAGGAGATTCCACATCGACTGAGTGAACCGGGGGGAGGAAGATGATATCGAGCCGCTGGCTGTTTTTGAGCGGCCAGTTTAGGCGGTCGAGCGAGAAGCCGCACAGGGCAGCCATGGCATCCTGATGCCAGCCGGGCCAGGGTTTGACGGGGAAATTCCCCCAGGGGCTCGGGGCGACGGCATCCAGATTGCAGGCGGCGTAAGCGAAGTTGAAGAACGGGTTCATCTCCGGGGCTTCATTGAGCCAGTAGCGATAAAACGAATAACGGATCATGCTCTTGAGCGGCTCGTCGGTGGAACAGCGCAGCAGCCCGTAATAGCACATGAACGCCATCTCGTCGTCGGACTGGTTCCCCGAGCCTGGGCCGTGCTGGACCTTGGGATGCATCGCGTTCTGCACGTAGCCTTCGTGATCGATAAGATCGCGGGACGCTTTGCCGTATTTGGGATCGCCCGTGACGTGTTCGGCCACGGCGAGGTAGCTGAGCAGGCTGAGCGATTTCAGCCCGCGCTCGAGCCACCAGATTGGATCGTGGTTGATTTGCTGTGGACCATAGACCGCCCAGCGGGTCGGCTTGCCATCGTGGTCAATGAGCACATACCCATGAGTGAGGAGGTGATCTGTAAGGTCGCGGACGACTTCGCGAACGCGCTCGCGTTCTGCATCGGTGTCGGCGCAATAATCGTAGTAGAGCGGGTAGAAGAAATAATGGCCGTCCAACTCATCGCTGCTGGTGTCCGACTTCCAGAACCATTTGCCGTCGGCGCTCTTGGGCCAGCGGGGTTCGTAAACTTTCCACAGTTTGTCGCGCTGCTGCTCCTGGCGGTCGCCTTCCACGCGGCCGACGTTGGGGTCGGGCCAGTCAATGGGGCGGATGGTGCGCGCGACATAGCCTTTGGGAGGCGCGTGGTCGCAGTCCTGGGTTACCTTCTGCAAGAAGCGCAAGGCCTCGAACGCCTTCCTGGCGCGGTCTTTGGCTTTTGGGTTCTTGGTCGCTCCGTAGGCAAATGCCTCTCCGGCGCCGTACATGGCGGTCCAAAGTCCGTCATTATCACTATCCTGGGGGTTCGCGGTCGTTTTGTCAGCCGCCTTGCGGAGGGGGGCCTCGGCGACGAAGCCGAAGGGTGTGCGCTTGATATAGCGCTCGATTTCCTGCTCGTAAAACTCGGCCTTTTCGGAGAGCGCCATCGGCCGCCGTTCGAGGCAGCCGATGCCGGCGGCGGTGGCAAACCAGGCGCTACCCTGCGCGTCCACTGCGGCCTGGGTGACATCATCCTGCGGAAGCCAGCGCGGGCCCTGGCGGTAAGCCCACTCTTTCCCATCGAACCGAATCACCCCGAGGTGGGTCGTAAACCAAACGTCACCGTTCGGAGCGGCAGCAATGCTGGTAAAGTCATTCCCAGGGAGGCCATCCTTGCCTTCGTAGAAACGCCAGCCATCCGGCGTCTGGCAGCCGACGCCGGCTTTGGTGGCAAACCACAAGCGTCCCTGCGAATCAAAGGCGACACCGCGCACATCGGCGACCGCCCAGGCGCGACCGCCACCATCCCGGACTTGGACCGGCTGCCAGTTCGTGCCATCATAGGCGAGCAGTCCGCCGCTGGAAGCCGCGTGCAGGATGCCACCCGGCGAGAGAGCTATCTGGTTAACCAGCAGGCCCGCCGGCAAACTGACCGAAACCGCGTCGCCGCCTTCCCGCACCATGAGGCAGGCATGGGAACCAGCCAGCCAATTCGTAGCTCCGGCGCGGAGTATCTGGCGGACTTCGCGCCAGGGAATGGAGGCTTTCAGCGGCTGGCCCTGGCGGTCGGCGAAGAAGAACAGGTTGTCCGTCTGCTGGTTCAAGGCGGCGTCCAGGCGCCAGTGGCCATCTCGAAAGTCGTACCACTGCCCGGCGGCAAACGCGCGGTGGGGGCCTCCCGGCGGGCATTCGATCAATTGCACTGCACCCGGCGGGGCTCCATCGCTTTGGCTGAAGCGCAGGGCTAGCTCTTGTTGAAACTGTTGCGGGGCCGGAGTGAAATCCGAGGCCAGGCCGGAACAAATCGTCAGGCCGAGGGCCACACCACCAAGGAAGATTGATGACATAATCGAGTGGGGTCAGTTAAACGTACAGGGCCGCCTGGAGTTCGCGGACCATCATGCCCGCAAAAGGGTAGCGACGCTCGGGGTCGCGTTCGAGACACCTCAGAATCACCTTTTCCATCCCAGGCGGAATATCGGGGTTATGCTGGCGCGGGGCGGTAAAGGCGGAGCGGTCGAGTTGTTTATTCAGGATTTCGCCTGGAGTCTCGCCCGGAAACGGTTTTTCGTTGGTCAACAGTTCATAGGCGGCGACGCCGTATGAGAAAATATCGACTCGATGGCTGATCCGCTCGCCGAGGAGTTGTTCGGGGGCCATGTAGGCTGGGGTGCCGGGATTCTTGCGGGATGGCTTGATGGGCTTTTCAGGAATCGGCTGGGCGAGGTCGAAATCCACCAGACGGACTTTGGCGTTGCGGGTGACGAGGATATTTTCGGGTTTGAAATCGAGATGCATGTAACCGTTGTCGTGCATGTGTTCGAGCGCCACGGCCATGTCGATGAGGATTTGCGCGACGTTTTCCAGCAACACCGGGTCGTGCTGGGCATAGAGTTGCTTGAGGTTCGAGGCCTCGACGTATTCCATGAGCAGGTAAAGCTGACCGCCGATTTTGCCGTGCTCGACGTAGCCGATGATGCCCTCGTCGTCACTGAGTTTGGCGAGGATTTCCGCGCCGCGCATGAAGCGTCGGCGAGCGAGGAGGTTGTAGCGCAAGCGTTCGTGCATGCGGCGCAGGGCGTAGGGCCTTTGGCGCTCGTCAGTCGCCAGCCAGATGTCAGCCATGCCACCGCTGTTGATGAGCTCCTGCAAATAGAACCGGCCGAAAGGCCCCGGCGAGGGCATTTCGGCGCCGCGGGACTTTCTTAGCAGGCCAAGCACTGATTCTTTTTAACATCTGTTCGCGCCAAGCGCCACTGAGAAAATGCCCCTTGGCGGCAGCGGAGCCGTGTTCTATGGTTGGCTTGATGCAAGCAGCGGGAGTTTTCGCTCAATCCGTCAAGAGCTGGCTGAATGCCGGGTTGGGGCTTGTGTACCCGGAAATCTGCCAGCTTTGCCGCAAGGCGCGGGCGACACCGGCCGAGGGTTATGTCTGCGGCGGTTGCCGGGCAAAGGTGCGGTTCATCCAGCGGCCGTTCTGCGAACGGTGCGGCCGGCCCTACCAAGGGGCCATCACCGGCACGTTCGAATGTCCGAATTGCCGCGAGGCGGAATTGCACTTCGGGAAGGCGCGCTCGGCGGTTGTGGCGTGCAGCATGATGCTGGATGTGATTCACCGGTATAAATATCAGCGGGCGCTGTGGATCGAGCCGTTTCTGGCCGATCTGCTGGTCAGCCAGGCGCAGCCCGAATTAGCCAAAGAGAAATGGGACTTTATTCTGCCCGTCCCGCTTTACCCGGCGAAACAACGTGAACGCGAATTCAATCAGGCCGAACGCCTTGCCAGGCGCCTGGGTCTTGCGACGCAAATCTCGGTAAACAAACTGCTGCTGCGGCGCATCCGCCCGACGAACTCCCAAACGTTCCTGAAACGCCGCGAGCGCGAGGCGAATGTCCGCGACGCCTTCGCCATGCGGGACAACCGTCGATTGGACGGCGAGCGCGTTGTGCTGCTGGATGATGTCCTGACCACGGGGGCGACCACCAGCGCCTGCGCCAAGGTGCTGCGAGCGGCCGGGGCGGGCGAAGTTTGCGTCTGGACAGTGGCGCGCGGAATTTGAATACTCGCGGGTCAGAGCTTGAAATGTTATTTACCATGAAGATGAAGATGAAAGACGCGAGATTGCCGGGAAACCCTCAAGCCTCGACTCTCAACGATCAACCTTGTTAGGCAATGGCCACGACTTCATTCACGAAAAAAACCCTTGGTCTGGAATCGTCGGAACCGGGGGTCACACCGCCCCCGGCGAGCCACCAAACCAGCTTCGTTAAGAAACCCAAGCTGACCAGCCACAAAGCCAGGAAACGGGACATTCCCGAGGGGCTGTGGACCAAATGTCCGGAATGCAACACGATGGTTTTCGACAAGGAATTGGACGAGAACCAGAAGGTCTGTGGACATTGCCAGCACCATTTTTCCATCGGTGCCCGCGAGCGCATTCATTCCATGGTAGAGACCTGCACGTTCGAGGAGATGGATGCCGAAATGACCAGCGTGGACGCGCTCAATTTCGTCGGCCTGGCTTCTTACACCTCCAAGCTCGAGAAGAACATGGCCACGACCGGCCTGAAAGACGCGGTCATCACGGGCATCTGCAAGATCGGGGATCACCGGGTGGCGCTCGGAGTGATGGACTTCACATTCCTGGGTGGCTCGATGGGTTCAGTGGTGGGCGAGAAACTGACGCGGCTGATCGAGAGAGCCACCGAGAAAACGCTGCCGCTCATCATCGTTTCGAGCAGCGGCGGCGCCCGCATGTATGAGGGCATGTTCAGCCTCATGCAAATGGCCAAGACGTGCGCGGCACTGGCGTATCACGCCAAGGCGCGCCTGGCTTACCTGAGCGTGCTGACGAATCCCACAACGGCGGGAGTGATGGCCAGCTTCGCCAGCGTGGGGGACCTGATCATCGCCGAACCCGGAGCGATGATCGGTTTCGCCGGTCCGCGGGTCATCAAGGACACCACGCAAGCGGAATTGCCGCCCGGGTTCCAAACCGCCGAGTTCCTGCTCGACCATGGCCTCATCGATGCGATCGTGTCACGCAAAGAAATGAAGCCGCGCCTCATCGGGTATCTTACTTATCTCGCCAACGGGCAGCGCTAAAATCCGATCATGCGGGCGCTTGCTTCCGCACTTTCGGATTTGCAGTTTGGCGAGCCATCTCTTACCTTGCCGCCCTGATGAAAGGAATAATTCTGGCCGGTGGCGCTGGTTCGAGGTTGTTTCCGCTCACGCTGGTTGCAAGCAAACAACTTCAGCCTGTGTATGATAAGCCGATGGTGTATTACCCGCTGACGACCCTGATCGAAGGCGGTGTCCGCGAGATTTGTCTCATTTCCACCCCGCAAGATTTGCCTCGGTTCCGGCAGTTGCTCGGCGACGGCAGCACCTGGGGGTTAACGATTGATTACCGCGAGCAGCCCAAGCCCCAAGGCATCGCCCAAGCTTTCCTGATCGCCGATTCGTTCATCGGCAAGGAGGCGGTTACGCTCATCCTTGGAGACAACGTCTTTTATGGCAGCGACAGCTTCTACAAGGCATTTGCTGAGTTTAAGAGCGGCGCGACGATTTTCGGTTACCACGTCAACGACCCGGAACGGTATGGCGTGGTGGAGTTCGGCGGAAACGGCCAGGCGATTTCAATCGAGGAGAAACCGCAGCAGCCCAAGAGCAACTACGCCGTTCCCGGGCTTTACATCTACGACAACACTGTCGTGACCATCACGAAGAACCTGAAGCCGTCGGCGCGCGGCGAATTGGAAATCACCGACGTCAATGTCGAGTATATGCGGCGCGGCCAACTGCATGTGCATCGGCTCAGTCGCGGGTTTGCGTGGCTGGATGCCGGGACCAGCAGCAGCTTGCACGAGGCCTCCGCCTACGTGCAAACCATCGAGAAGCGGGCTGGGATCAAAATCGGGTGCCCGGAAGAGGCCGCCTTTCGGCGTGGCTTCCTCTCGTTGGACCGGCTCGAGGCGCTGTGCGCGAAGATGCCCAAGTGCGAGTATCGCGAGTATTTGATCGAGGTGGTCGCCGAGGCGAAGCGGTTGGCGGCATGAGAGGAATCCGCGCTTCGAGCACCCCCGACTTATCGATTTGTGAACATTATTCGCTGTGACCTGCCGGGCCTGCTGATCATCGAACCCAAGGTGTTCGGCGACGCGCGCGGCTTTTTTCTGGAGACCTGGAATCGGAGCCGTTATCACGAGGCGGGCTTGGAGGCGGACTTTGTGCAGGACAACTTGTCCTATTCGCGCCGGGGCATCTTGCGCGGGTTGCATTATCAAAACCCGAAGCCGCAAGGAAAGCTGCTTCAGGTTTTGCTCGGCGAGGTGTTCGATGTCGCGGCGGACCTCCGGCGCAGTTCGCCCACCTTTGGCAAGTGGCACGGTCTGGTGCTCTCTGCCGAAAACAAGCGCCAGTTCTATATCCCGCCCGGGTTTGCCCACGGATTTGTGGTGCTGAGCGAAACGGCGCTGTTCCACTACAAATGCACCGAGTTGTATTCACCCAAAGACGAAATGTCCATCCGCTGGGATGATCCGGACATCGGCATCGAGTGGCCGTTGAAAGAACCGCTGCTTTCGGAACGTGACGCAAAGGGCGCGCGCCTGAGCGACATCCCATCGGATCGATTGTTCGAGTGATATGGAAACGCCCCGCATTTTGCTCATCGGCAAGGTTGGCCAGGTCGGCTGGGAACTGCGGCGCACGCTGGCGCCGATGGCCCAGGTCATCTGCGTGGATTATCCGGAAATCGACCTGACCAGCGGTGACTCGATCCGGCAGTGGGTGCGCGAAGCCCGGCCCAACATCGTGATCAACGCCGCCGCCTACACGGCAGTGGATAAGGCAGAATCAGAGGCTGACCGCGCGATGAATATCAACGGCGTGGCCCCAGGCATTCTGGCTCAGGAAGCCAGGAAGCGCAGCGCGCTGCTGGTGCATTATTCGACGGACTACGTGTTCGACGGCTCCAAGACCGAGCCTTATGTGGAGGAGGATGCGCCGAATCCGCTCGGCGCCTACGGCCGCTCGAAATTGGCGGGCGATGAAGCGGTGCGAGCCGCCGGAGGCGCGCATTTGATCTTTCGGCTGTGCTGGGTTTACGGCGCCCGGGGGCAGAACTTTATGCTCACCATGATGCGCCTGGCGCGCGAGCGCGAGGCATTGCGCGTGGTCAGCGACCAGGTGGGTTGTCCGACCTGGTCGCGGATGATTGCCGAGACCACCTCGCTGGCGTTGAAACAAGCTCTGGCCGCCAACGATTTCGACGCGGTTACCGGCACATACCACCTGGCGTCCGCAGGTGTCACCAGTTGGCATGGCTTCGCCCAAGCCATCGTCGGCCTCATGCCCAGCGAAGGGAAGAAATGCGTGCGGATCGAGGCCATCCCGACCTCAGCTTATCCCACGCCGACGAGACGCCCGTCGTATTCGGTGCTCTCCTGCGAAAAGCTCAAGCGCACGTTCGGCCTCCAACTGCCCCAATGGGAAGAGAGTCTCAGGCGTGTCCTGGAGCCGTAATTGACCCAAAGACTAGCGAAGAACCAAACCGAGACATGAATCTGCTTATCACTGGCGGAGCCGGTTTTATCGGCTCGAATCTCATCCATCACGTCATTGACCGGCCCGAGGTCACTCGGTTGGTCAACCTGGATTGCCTGACATACGCCGGGCGGCTCGAGAACCTTGCGGGTATCGCCACGCATCCGAAATACGTCTTTGAAAAGGTTGATCTGCGCGACAAAACCGCCGTTTTGGATGTGGTCAAAGGCCACGCCATCACGCACGTCATGCACCTGGCCGCCGAATCGCATGTGGACCGCTCGATCACGGGCCCGGGCGACTTCATTCAGACGAATGTCGTTGGCACCTTCCACCTCCTGGAGGCCTGTCGCGCCACCTGGCAGAATCCCGCATCCGGCAGGCGCTTCCATCATATTTCCACGGATGAAGTGTATGGGAGTCTTGGCGCCACCGGCTTTTTCACCGAGACCACTCCTTATGCGCCAAATTCGCCTTATTCCGCCAGCAAGGCCTCGAGTGACATGCTGGTGCGCGCCTATCATCACACCTATGGTCTGCCGACGGTGATCACCAATTGCTCGAACAACTACGGGCCGTATCAGTTTCCGGAAAAGCTCATCCCGGTTGTGATTCAAAGCGTTTTGGCGCGCAAACCGGTTCCGGTATATGGCGACGGCATGAACGTGCGAGATTGGCTTTATGTGCGCGATCACGCCGAGGCGCTTTGGCTGGTGTTGACGCGCGGGCGGGTTGCCGAAACCTACAACATCGGCGGACACAACGAATGGGCCAACATCCACATCGTGCAACTCATCTGCGATCTGATCGACGAAATGGCCGCGCAGCTCGGTGGCGATTCACGGAAGCTGATCACCTTTGTGACAGATCGGCCCGGCCACGACCGCCGCTATGCCATTGATGCCACAAAGATCAAAGACGAGCTTGGCTGGGTGCCGGCCCATAAATTCGAGCAGGGTATCCGCGAGACCGTCCGCTGGTATCTCGGTAACCAGGACTGGGTCCGCTCCGTGTTAATAAAGACGTAGCCGCCGCTGCCGTCGGCGGCTACGGTTTCTTGAATCCACACTGGTTTCATCTTCGCGCCTTCCCGCCTTCGCTGTTAACACCCTTTCCCCTTCTGTACCGGGTTCTGCGAGGCGATGCGCTTTGCCCGACCCTCCCGTTCAAAGTGAGTTTCCTGTTCCGTTTCTAGCGGGATTGGACATTTTTGTCGCCTTCCCACGCCGGGGCGCGCACGGTTGCGGACAAAAATGTCCGCGCTCCACGCCGGGGCGCGCACGAACCGACTGCCGTCGGCGGCTACGGTTTCTTGAATCCACACTGGTTTCATCTTCGCGCCTT
>JBAXTC010000281.1:0-8839 GCA_037130375.1 Verrucomicrobiota bacterium
ATCCCCCGCTCCGCCGGCTCATTCACCATCCCCCATCCATCATCCACCATCCCCCCCTTCGCCCGATGCCTGACACCATCCATCATCCACCAGCCACCATCCATTCGTCGGACCGCGTCCGGGTCTCCGGCCGCTACGAGTTGGGCATTGGCGAAGTCCTCCGCGTCTCCGAAACCGGCGGTCTCTACGTCGCCGATGTCGTCTTTGAAAGCCGGGCCGGTCGCCGCCTCGAAACCCTGCCGCTCACCCGCCTGGAAAAGGCGATCTCCGCATGGGATAAACTCCGCGCCAATCAGTTTGACGATCCCAAGGATTTCCTCCTTCGCCAGCTCGCATGGCAATTCCCCCTTGGCAATACCGGCGGCGAGTTGACCAATTCCCGCACTCAGCTTCTGCCGCATCAAATCCTGCTCACGCACGACGTGATCAAGATGAACCGCCGTCGGCTGCTCATCGCCGACGAAGTCGGTCTCGGCAAGACCATCGAAACTGGCATGATCATCCGCGAGTTAATCGCCCGTGGCGAGGCCACCCGCGTCCTCATTCTCTGCCCGGCCGGCCTCATCAAAAACTGGCAAAACGAACTGCGCGACTGCTTCCGCCTCCAGTTTGAGGTTCTCGGCATTGATTTCCAGGACTTCGCCCCGGCAAGCTGGGAAAACCACAACCGCGTCATCGCTTCCATTGACACCGTGAAGCGCCCGGCCCGCATGGAGCGTATCCTGAATGCTCCCCGGTTCGATCTGGTCATCGTGGATGAGGCCCACCACGTCAGCCGCATCCGTTACGGCAAGAAGCAGCAGGTCACCATGAACTACCGCCTGCTCGAAGGTCTCCAGGGCCATACCCGCGACCTGCTTTTCCTCTCCGCCACCCCGCACCAGGGCAACAATTTCCAGTTCTGGTCCCTCATCAACCTGCTCGATAAAAGTCTCTTCGATTCCCCCGAAGGCATGCTCAGCCACCGCAGCCTCCTGAATCGCGTGATGATCCGCCGGACCAAGCGCGAGGTTGTGGACGCTCGCGGCAAGGCCCTCTTCGTCCGCCGCCAGGTCCACACGGAAAGCTTCGAGCCGGCCCTGCGCGAGCAACGGTTCTACGAGCAATTGACCGACTACCTGAAGACCGGCTACGAGGCCGCCGGCTCCTTTCGCACCGGCCGCACCACCAGCGCCCAGCGCGCCATCGGCTTCGTCATGACCGCCTTCCAGAAAATGATGTCCTCCAGCCCCCGGGCCATCAAACAGGCCCTCCGGCGCCGCCTCCTTGTCCTCCTCGTTCGCGAGCAGATCGACATCGAGAAGAAGCGCAAAACCAACTTCGAACCCGAACTGGCCTCGCGCATCGTCGCCATTCAGGACGAAATGCGCGTCCTGTCCCGCGACATCCTTTCCACATCCTCATCATCCCCCATCCATCATCCATCATCCCCCACCCATCATCCATCATCCCCCATCCATCATCCATCATCCACCATCCATCATCCATCATCCACCATCCACCATCCATCATCCCCCATCCATCATCCCCCATCCATCATCCATCATCCACCATCCACCATCCATCATCCACCATCCACCATCCATCATCCACCATCCATCATCCCTCCGCCGCCGCTCTGGGTGACGCCGAAGCCGATACCTACATCGCCCAGGTGCGCCAGCGCATCGTGCGCAAACTGGCCGACATGGAGGAAACCACCGAATGGTCCCTCGATTCCGACGAGGAAGGCGACGAGGGCGTCTATGCTGACGCCGAAATCCCCGACGAATCATCGCGCGTTCGGGATCTGGTCGGCCTGGTGCCCGAGGCCACCGACCGCAAATTCGACCGCCTCCTCTCCGTCATCTCGGATCTGCGCCGCGACAACGAGGGCGAGCGCTTCATCATCTTCACCCAGTATCGCGAAACACTCGAATTCCTGCGCATCGAGCTGGCCAAGATTTTCGGGGATGAGAAGATCGCCACCATCAAGGGCGGCCCCCTGGAGGACAAAATCGAAGCCGCTGAGCGCTTCTGGGATGAAAACGGCGCCAAGTTCCTCATTTCCACCTCTGCCGGAGGTGAGGGCATCAATCTCCAGTGCGCCCGCGTCCTGTTCAATTACGACCTCCCCTGGAATCCCATGGCCGTCGAGCAGCGCATCGGCCGCATCCACCGCTTCGGGCAAAAGGAAGTTTCCCAGGTTTACAACCTCATCGCCAAAGACACCGTCGAAGAACGCATCTATGCGCTGCTTGCCATCAAGCTCGAATCCGTCGCCAAGGCCATCGGCAAGTATGACCCGGAGACCCGCGAACCGATGGAAGATTTCCGCCTCGACATCCTCGGCTACCTCGGCTCGAACCCGAACTACCAGCAGCTTTTCAAGCAGGCCCTCCTGGACAAAGACTACCAGCGCACCGCCCGTCAGCTTGAGGAAATGATGCAGCAGGCCCAGGACGCCCGCGTTGCCCTCATGGAGCTCTCCCAGGACCTCACCCACTTCAATCTTGAACACTACAAGCGCATCTCGGGTCGGTTCAATCTCCCGCAACTGGGCGCTTGGTGCCGTGAGTCTGTCATCCGCCTCGGCGGCAGCATGATGCCCATCGGCGAGCTTTGGCAGGTCCTGACCCCCGACTGCCTCAAGTCTTTCCCGCAGGTCGCGCCCAAATACGAAAACGTCACCTTCGACCGCGAACTCTCCATGCGCAAAAAGAAGTGCGAGCTGTTCGGCATAGGTCACCCGTTTATTGACGCCTTGCTTGGCTACCTCCAGAACGCCCCGTTTAGTGGTGACGCCGCCTGTCTATCCGCGAACGGCGTGAAGCATGGTGTCATCGAAGCTCGCTACCGCATCACTTGGGACCGTGCCGACCATGGCTCATCCTCCACCGTCATCCGTGTTGCGGTAAACGGTGATGCCCCGGTGGATGAGTTCGGCTACGATGCCGAGCGCCTCGAAACCGGCCGCTACCGCCCGACCCAGTCCCCGCCGGTCATCCCGCCGGAAGTCCAATCCCGCGCCGAGGAAGCCGTTCGCCTCTGGACCGCCTCCCGCCGCACCGAAATGCCCGAAGGCACCATCGTCCGCTGCGAACTCCTCGGCGTCTCCGCCGCCACTTAAGTGAAGGTCTTGCCGGTGCTGGTGGCCAGGGTGAGGAGAGTCTTCACTTTCGGAGGGATGGGAGGAATGGGACTCATGGACATATCCACCTGGTAGATGACATGGCCGTTGGTGGAACAATACCGGATTGCCAACTTGCCGGCGTAGTTTTTGGTTTGACCGACGTCCTCGGTCAGCTCCTCATCCAGCGCTTTGGCGATTCACAATATGGGCCGCAAATGGGCCAAATGGGCCACGACAACGCCTCAGATCACCGGCAGCGGGCAACCGACCGAATGGGCCACAAATGGGCCAAATGGGCCATCCGCCCCGAAACCGGCCCCCGCTCGGAAACGGGCACCAAAGGGGCGAAAGGGGTAAAACCCCATGAAACCAAAGGGCACGAGAACATAACCGCCACCATCCCAATCGGCTCACAATGGGATCAAACGGCTCACGCCGGAGACGCCGCCCTTCGGACTTCGGATTTCGGACTTCGGATTTCCGCTCTCCGGTTCCCCGTTCAAGGTTCGAGGATCCTATTGCGTGTTGCGTGTTCGGACTTCGGATTTCGGATTTCGGATTTCTTTCGGATTTCGGATTTCGGACTTCGGATTTCCGCTTAGGCCATGCCCCGCCACACCACAGAATTTCAGACCACCCGCTCCGAAGCTCTTGCATAAAGGTTTTTCCGGTGTTTCCGCGTCGGAGTCATTTCCGGTGCGACGAGCCTTCGGGCAGCATTGTAGGAACTGTGTCCGATAGCGCCAGAGAAAAATGATGAAAAGCCGATTGAGACTGGTTCTCGACTGGCTGAGGCGGAGGGTCGCCCGCCGCCGATTACAAAATGCGAGGGGGGCCGATGGTGATTGCGGGGCGGGATGAGGGGTGACTTGGGGAAAGGCTGAAATTGATTTGGCCGCGAAGGAGCGCAAAGGGCGCAAGGATGGCTCTGGCAATCTGGCGCTGTAGCCTGCCTTGGAGGTTGCAGTCGAAGCTACCCGAGCTTCTTAAGACAGCAGTGTTTGTATTTTTTGCCGCTTCCGCATGGACACGGCTTGTTCCGGGGATTTTTGTCGGTCGCCCGGGCTGGGGCGCTGGGATACTCTTCCACTTGTTCTTCAAAATACCGGGCAGATTTCAGTATTCGGAGTTTCTCTTGCTGTAGTTTGGCGGCGGCAGCCATTTTCTCGGTCCAGTGGCTTCCGTCGAAGTAGATCGCGTCTTCTGATCTCCCTTTGTTGTTCAGGCCGGACTCGGTCGCGACTCCGACAATATCCCTGGCGTTTGGGTATTCCAGGCGGGTCACAGCGCAGCACGATTCCAGAAAGTTGCGGCGAGCCTCCCGGTAGCGTTCATTTGTAATGGCTGGCGGGATCGGAAGAAGCAGAAACACGTAGTAGGGGTCCCCTTTATCGACCGGGGGAAGGACTCTTAGGCGCCGCATGTGTGCGGGTGTGGTTCTGAGCATTTCTAGCAATGAGTGGGCCAGGTAGCGCCGCTTCCATCTGGGTTCCCGCGTCATAAAACGGAGGACTTTCTCGGTGTCCTTGATCCCTCCGTCAGTGACGAAGTACTGTTCGCCTCGCAGTGCGTAATGGTTGAACTTTTCGATTAGCTCATCCCAGGCGTAGCTAATCCTGTCCTGTCTCAATTGTTCAATCCGTTCTGGCTGTTTTTGGAAGTCCTCCCAGTGTCCTTCGGGCACGAAGATCTGGGTGGGCACCTGGTTTCCAGGCGCAGTCGGGAAGACAAAGTCGTGTTCGCCCGATTGGGTGAAGTTTCTGAGATAAATGGCCAGGAGTTGCTCCTCGCCCGTTGCTCTGATGGCCGGGGTCCCCCGCAGAAGCGCCGCTCTCTTGGAGAGGTAGGCGGCAAAATCATAGATGGTGTCTCGGTTCGCCATCAAGAGGTCAAGGGAGTCGTCATCAAGCACATGGACGAAGGTTTTCTCCCGTGCCAGGTCCCCGACATGAAAGGGGAACACGTGCTGTTGGATGCCTTTAATGTTTGTGTTGATGAGCAGGCTGCCACTGCCGTTGAACTCGGTTCGTATGCGCGTGGAGACACCGTGAGCTACGACCACTAAATGAAATGTTGCGGTTGCGTTTTGCGGGAGCTCGAGCGGTAGGGGCCGTGTGCATTGTCGATCCAATTTTGGCGGAGCCAGCGTTCGGCTCCCCATACTTGGTCTGCCGATTTCTGGACGGCCTTTCGGAACCATCGCTGCCAGTCAAGAGGGACGTTTCCAGAGTCTGCAAGCCGGCAGTGTTTGTCGGAGAAGATGATAATGTGCTGGTCAAAAACGACGAGGATGTCGCAAATCTCTTTGCCGTCCCCTCCGGTTTGTGGTTTTCCTTGGTCTCGGTAAACTCCGGGGTAACTCCACAGGGACAGGAAGGTCTTGCTACAAAGCCTGGCGAGGTATCTTTCCGAGCGGGTAACACCTCCTGCCTTCTCGATCGGTTGCCTTTCGGGTCTGCTTTCGCCTGAACTTGGTGGCTCAGTACTCATGTTACGATGTGCAGAATGAAGCTTTGGGGGGCTTTCCGCAATAGATGGAGCATCTTTTCGGTATGCGTGATTTGGATGAGCGGAAGGGGGCGGGCATTGGGGATGGGTGGGCACTTGTTCGCGAGCAGAAAAAATCCCCGGCCGGGTGCCAGGGATGTTGGCTTACGCCGCCACCGGTTCGGCAGCGGGAGCCGGGGTGGTTTCGGGCTGGGCGGCGGGGCGGGCGGGCTTGGTCACGCCGGCAATGAAACGGTGGGCCAGGCTCGTGGCTTCTCTGGCGATGGGACGGCGTAGACGCATGTACTCTTGGAGGATAAAGCCGTCTTGGGGGTGTCCTGGCTGGCACAACCAGCCGAAATCCCGTCAAAGGCTCATAGACACCTCCGATGACTGGGGCCGGGAGCCGTCGCGCCGGGCGGCTTGAACCAGTGCCTTAGTTTTCTTGGCGGGCATTGCAATTGGTCACTTCCTGTACGTGGATGATCCTGTCGGAGATATCCGTCCGCGCTGGTTGCAATCGCCTCCAGTGGGCCTCAACCTCTGCATCTGTCGCCCCGCGAATCGCCAAGATGCTCGGCCAGATTTCTGAGGCTAATTTCCAGGAGGCTAGAGTCTCATCGCGCCAGACTGGGCAGGCCAGCGCGATCAAGTAGCCGGAGGGCTGGCTGGTGGTCCGCACGAAAAACCAGCGGCGGCAGATGTTGTCCGGGCCGGTGTTTATGAGGGGCAGAATGCAGGTCATGTCAAAACAGGGTTAGTTGCGTCCCCCGCTCCACGACTGGAGCAACCTGTTCACCCTTGGCGGGTGTTTCACCAAAGACCGTGCAAACCTGCGGCAACAACTCCAGTCTCAACTTCTCTAAAACACGCGCGGCTGGCTTTGCCGCATCATGCAAGCATCCAAAGTGCCTTTTGAGGCTATCAATGCCCATGTTTGCCGCCGCTACCGCCCCCACGACCTGATCCAGCATCGTCCCGAGGCTTCCCCCCACACCCGCCAGCCCCTCGCGGTGAACGTAAAGCGCAGTCGGCAGCCGTTTCCCGAAGGGAATGCGGCCGACCTGTTCTTTGTACTCGCCCAAGTTCAAGAATTACACATTCCCCCGACTTTCATGGAGAGGGGGTTATTGCCTGCTGGCGGCCTCGACTTCCAGAAGGCCAAGCCAGTAGCAGGCGAGCGGTGCCGGGATCTTGGCGACGCGAGCGCTGGCGGCCGCGCGGACCAGCGGCATGATGCTGAAGTCAGTGATATCCTTGGTAATGACATAGCCGCGATCCACTTTGCGGTCGGCGCAGAACTGCTCGAGGCCTTTGAGATCACCGGCGCCGGTGGCCTGAAAGCGGTATTTCACCTCGAAGGGGACCAAGCGGCCTTCAACCGAGGCGATAATGTCCACCTCCTGATCTTTGCGGCCTTTCCAGTAGGAGAAACCGATGCTTTGACGGTAGTAGCGGGTGAAGATATGGTTAAAGAAGGCGGTCTCGACCGCGACCCCCAGCGCGGGGGCATCCTCCAGGAGCGATTTGCCCTTGAGCATGACGCTGGGAGCAATGGCAGCATCCGCCAAGTAAACCTTGTAGCGGGCGCGCAGAACTTCCTTGCCGTAGCCAAAGGGCGGGAGGCGGTGGATCAAGTGGGTGGATTCCAGCAAGGCGATGAAGTTGTTGGCGGTTGCCTTCTTCACCTCCAGGGCTTTGCAGAGTTCCGGTATGTCCAGCAAACTGCCGTCGTGCATGCAGAGGTAGAGGAACGTCTGCTCCAATTCCAGAATGCGGCGCACGCCGAAGAGAGCGGTCATATCGCGTTTGAGAACCTTGTCCACGATGTCCTCACGCAGGAGTTTCTGGGCCTGGGGGATGCTCGCCATGAGGGCGCTCTGAGGGAAGCCGCCGCGTAGAAGGTACTCATGGAAATGGCCGACCAAGGGGCGGGCATCAGCAGCCACCGCTGCGAAGCGGTTCTCGGGCCACTCGAAGAGCTGGGCTAGAGATGTGAGAGTGGGCAGGCCGGGCGTAGGGATTTGTTTGATCTGAAGGTACTCGTAGAAGGAAAGTGTGGCCAGGCGCACGGTGTGCCATCTGCCGACGCCGGATTCCTGGCCCTCCTCGGCCAGCGGAGTGGCTGAGCCAGTGACTGCGATTCTCAGGTTTTTGTGGAAATCCACCTGGAGCTTGAGCCAGGTTTGCCAGTCTTTGGTGTACTGGATTTCGTCGAGGAAGAGGTATTCCACACCCTCATGCTCAGGCTCCAACTCACGCCAAAGATTCAGAAGCCCATCCAAGCCGATGAGCTTGAGCAGGGGATGGTCAAAAGTGGCGTAGAGGATTTTGGCTGGAGGCACGCCCTTGGCCAGAAGGGCCTGGATGGTTTGGAGCAACAGCGTGGTTTTTCCGACCTGCCGCGCCCCGGTCAGCAGCAACGCCCGGTGGGTTGGGGGATCGGTCATCCAAGACAGAACTTCGTGGAAGGCCACCCGGCGCCAGTCCGGGAGATCGGCAGTTCCGGCGCCACGCCACCAGGGATTGTATTGGCGAAGGACCGCCAAGAGTTCAGGAGTTGGAGCTATCACGAGAGCAAAAGTGCCAAAATGTGAGAGTTAGGGCAAGTATATGTTATTAAAAGTGCATATTTAGGTGGTTTTGGTGTGGATTGGGGACTATTTATCGTCATTCGGCGACGCCCCAGCCGGCGGCCTCGAGGGCGAGATCAATGAGTTCAGCCTTGGTCTCGGCTTCGTTCATGGTTTGGGTGGTTTGGGCCGTTTCGGTTTGGGCCTTGGCGACAACTGCTTCACCGCCTTTTCAAAATCCGCGTCCACTGCGCCTGTATCGAAGTAATCCATGCAATCCCATTGGGAGATTGGGAAGAGCGTGTGCATCAGTTTAGGGACCAGATGATTTGACAGATTAGCAACCCATCGGTTTGCTCCGCTTTTTCGCTTTGCCGCTGATGTCCAATGATATGTGGCGGTGAGGTGTTTTTATGTCTAATACTGATCTCGATGGTGCCTGTATTTACAGACTTGCTGCGATTATCGATTTCCCATTGGCCGTCTCATGGATTTTATCACCGCCATATTCTATTGGACATTGTTGGCCATCTTCCCTGCCTTCTCCCCATGAATATTTCTCTCTCCAAAACCCAACTCCGCTTCACTGGCCCGGGCGGCTCGCTCCAGGTCCCCCAAGGACGACGAAGTCTGCCGCCGCCTGGCCATGCTCATCGAGGGCCAGTGC
>JBAXTC010000282.1:0-8816 GCA_037130375.1 Verrucomicrobiota bacterium
CGGCATGAAGTATTCGCTGCCCTCGCGCGAGTTGATCGCCGACTGCGTCGAGTCCATGGTCCGCGCTCACTGCTTCGACGGCATGGTCTGCATCCCGAACTGTGACAAGATCGTCCCGGGAATGCTCATGGCGTCCATGCGCCTCAACATCCCGACGGTCTTCGTCAGTGGCGGCCCGATGGCAGCCGGCGTGGCCCAACAGGCAGTCCAAGGCGATCTGCCGGCCCATCTCCAGCCCGCCACGCAGAAATCCGATCTCATCTCGGTCTTCAAAGGCGTTGGCGAACTCCAGGCTGGCAAGATAACCGAGGCGGATCTACAGAAGCTCGAACAAAGCGCCTGCCCCACCTGCGGCTCCTGCTCCGGCATGTTCACCGCCAATTCCATGAACTGCCTCTGTGAAGCCCTCGGCATGGCGCTTCCCGGCAACGGCACCATCCTCGCCGTCTCGAAGGAGCGCGAGGCGCTGTACGAACGCGCCGCCCGCACCATCGTCAAACTGGTCGCCGCGGACCTGAAGCCGCGTGACATCGCCACCGTGGAAGCGTTTGATAACGCCATCGCGCTGGACGTGGCGATGGGCGGCTCCACGAACACCATCCTGCACACGCTCGCCATCGCGCGCGAGGCCGGAATCCCCTACGACATCAAACGCATCGATGATATATCGCGCCGCGTCCCATGCCTGTGCAAGGTTTCCCCATCCTCCAGCTACCATGTCCAGGATGTCCACCGCGCCGGGGGCATTCACACGATTCTGGGAGAACTCAACCGGATGGGCGCGCTTACGCCCACGTGCAAAACCGTCACGGGCAAGACCCTCGGCGAGAACATCGACGAATGGGACGTTCGCTCTGAAAAATGCACCTCCTGGGCCAGAACTGCGCGCGTCGCCGGCTGCGCCGCGCTGGTCCTCGACCCGAACGACAAGCTCGGTCCCGCCGCGCGCACCCCCAGCGGCAATCTCGCACCCAAACCGTTGCTGTTCTTCCCCGGCGACATCCGCGGCATCACCCTCTGGCGCTTTGCCGCCGCCTTCAATGCCGGCGACGCCGCCACCGCCGCCGCCTTGTTCACCGACGATGCGGAGTTTCATGTCGATGACACCACCACATGGAAAGGCCCGGCGGCCATCGAAGCCGGACTGAAACAGAAGTTCGACGAGTTCAAGGGTCTCGTGCGGGCCGAACTGGGGCAACTGAAAGGAACGCCCCTGCTCGTGATCTGGCAATACGCCAAGGGCGAAGAAAAGAAAGTCTGCTGCCTCGTGCGCACTGGCCGCTTGCGCGGCTGGCAGCTCCATAAGGCATACCACGAATATCGCCCCGCGCAACTCAAAGAGGCCCAGCCCGCCGGCCTCATGCCCTACGACTCGGCATTCATGTTCAACGCCCAGGATTGCATCCGCACCAAGGCAACCGCTTACACTGCCGATGGCGGCCTCGCCATCCTCTACGGCCAGCTCGCGCCCGATGGCAGCGTCGTCAAGACCGCCGGCATCAGCGACGAGTTTAAGAAGAACTGCGGCCCGGCCTTCGCCTTTGAAGGCCCCTGTGTGATCTTTGAAAGCCAGGATGACGCCTGCGCTGGCATCCTCGGCGGCAAGGTCAAAGCCGGCGACGTCATCATCATCCGCAACGAAGGCCCGCGCGGCGGCCCCGGCATGCAGGAAATGCTCTCACCCACCAGCTACATCGTTGGCATGGGCCTGGGCGATAAGGTCGTGCTCATCACCGATGGCCGTTTCAGCGGCGGCACCGCCGGCGCCTGCATCGGCCACGTCTCGCCCGAAGCCGAGGAAGGTGGCCCCATCGGCTTGCTCCTCAACGGCGACCGCCTGCGCATCGACTTCCCCAACCGCCGAATCGATATACAGGTTCCCGAAACCGAACTGGCCCAGCGCAAGCAAACCTGGCAACCCGTGAAGCGTGAGCTGACCGGCTGGCTCAGGCGCTACCAAAAGCAGGTGAGCAACGCCAGCCAGGGAGGAATCCTGACCGGTTAGCCCGAAGATTTCGTGTCACGCACGAAACGCCGACAGAACGAAGCACGCTTACTTTGCCGGGAACAGGAAGGTCAGCGTGAGCCTGATCTGGTAGTCCGCCTGGTATTTCGGCTTGTCCACATTGTAATACACCGCCGCCGCGAGGGTTAACGGCTGCTTCGCCACCATCATGGTGCGTGAAATAGCGCCGCCGATGGGCACCGTCCAGGCGTTATGCTCACTCGCTCGCCAATCCGCGGTGAAAGTCGGGGCCGTGCTGATGGCCCAGCCGTGCGGCAGGTTGTAATTGACGAACGGCTGAAGACTGAAAGGCGCGTTGGCGTTCCGACCACTCTCACCGGCAACAGACCACGATTGGGTGAACAGCGCCCCGAAAACCCAGGGACCGCGCATCACCACACCTACCAGGGCCGGTCCGAGATTCCATTGGCCACTGCCCAAAGCGTCCGCGCTGGCGGTGGGGAAAACCGCCATGGGTCCCACGCCCCAGATGACAGACTTATTGTTGTTGGGTGTAAAGAACGTCTCCAGGGTCAAATCACCCAAACCGAACTTGCGCTCACCACCCCCCAACGGAATGTCCAAGATCGGGACAATGGGCCGCACGATGTAATTCCAGTTCGAGCTCAGCTCGATCGGGACAACCGGTTGGATGTTGAGATTGTACCCCATTTCCTTGTCTGGCCCCATCCCGAAGTTGAAGTTGTTCTGAAAGGGCGCGCTGATCATGGCGGCCACCGGATTCTGCGACTTCTTCGCGAGCTCTCCGACATCCTCGGCAGCACAGACGGGCCCCGCCCCGTCCGCTGCCAAAAACATCATCAGTGCGCCAGCCATCACAGCCGTTGTTCGGACTCGTTCCCATCGTATCATCGCAGTAGCTTTCTTTTTCTCACGGGTTAACATGTTAATGCTCGGTGTCATCGTGTTAAAACATCAATGCGGCCTTGATCCACACGTAGTTACCCTTGGTGGTGTTCTGAGTGTCGAGTTGAGGAAGCCACTTGGCTTCGATGATCAGGTCGGTTTTGCCGATTTTGCGCACGTAAGAGAGCACCGGGCCAATGCCGTAGGCGCTGGCCTCGAAGCTGCCGAGCCGGGCGCCTGTGCCGCTATCGCCGGTGAATTGCTTGTAGTAAAAGGCGTTAACCCCCACACCGGCATCGCCCCCAAACAGCACCAGATGCTCCGCTACAGTGCAGTCAATGTGGAAGATGTCGCCGGACTGATAGTCTGTGTCCATGTTCTTCATGTTGAAATCCAGACCGGTGAAGACGCTGACTTCCGTGCCGATCTTGCTGCTCCACAAGCTCTTGCTGGTCAACCAACTAAAGGTGACTTCCGGCTCGAACGTCCAGTACCCCAACCCCGTGTTGGCTAAATGGGTCTTGTCGTACCCGCCGCTCGGCGCGTAAATGCCGCAACGCACGTCATACTTGAAGTCATTTCTGGCCCAGCCCAGCATGAACGGCCAAAACTCGATGTCACCGATGCCGTTGGCCTTGTCCGACTGGCCACTCGGGTGCGTCACACCGGCTTTGTCAACGGTGACACTCGCTTTGACATCCACCCACGCGTAGGGAATCGCCACCGCAAATGATGGGTTGCCACCCAGAATGTGGAACGGCGGAGAGTACATCACCAGAGCAGACTCGGCACTGGCGTCGGCCGAAACGTTCAGCGCGATATTGTCGCCGTAAGGCAGACCGTGCGCCACACCGTAGGTGCCGTGGTAATTCATGAACAGGCTTTCGAGAATCCAACCCGGTTTGTCGGGCAACGCGTCAATGAACGACGCCGTTGCGCCGGAAAGATAATGGCCCTCGCCGCCCTGTTCAGCCTGAACAGCGCCGACCAGCGCCAAGGCGCCTGTTATGACCGAGGTTAGGGTTTTCCATTTCATAGTTTGTCTGAGTTGTGTGCTATCGTTTTTACGCTTTTTGATTGGCGGAATTGAACCCGGCTTTTGTGCCCTGATTTGTGACCGGCCATATCGAAATCGCCGGAAAGTGCGGATAACACTCGAGGTTAACCACTTACGGAGGTGGTGGCTGGGGGCGGAATTGAACCGCCGACACAAGGATTTTCAGTCCTCTGCTCTACCAACTGAGCTACCCAGCCAACCCATTGAAAATAAATGGCTTATGGTTCAAGAACTGTCTTACGTTTTTCAATTTCATACCGCAATTTGATACTGTAGAGTATTTGCGCGTGCAAAAGACAACTACAGATCCAACGGCGGTTGCAGCAAGCAGCCCGAAAACCAAAGAACAACCTCAACACGTATCGCCAGACGGTCTTTGGCGGTCATTTCCAAAAGTTCCGTGCTTGATGCAGTACGTGCCAAGCGCTGTATTTTTCGCACGGGTCCGGCACAAAGGCAAGCTGTTTCGCCAAAGTTTGGAAACGGACGCGTTCACCACGGCCAAGCTGCGACTGCCTGATAAGCTCAAGGTGGACAGCATTCAGGAAGGCGACTGCTGACAGTGGGCGGCTCGCTACGCGGCGCACTACTCGCCCACGGTATTCAAAGGAGCAAACATGTTGACTTACGGGCTGGGGACTGAGCCGGTATCCCCACCCACATTTTACATCAAGTCTTCCTTCACCAAACGTTCCAGATAGTCCGGGTGAATGTGATGGCCTGCAATCGTGCGCGTTTAATACTCAGTGGCGTTTTACTGGTCTGCCCATCGCAGAATCGAGCCGTCTTTACGAGCTTAATGAAGCCCCTGGCAGGTCAGTACACCAATTGAGGAACCGGCTTCTCAGCGCAGGAATCAAGTTTTGGTTGGGGGCAGTGGGGCAATCAACTCCTGGACCATGGCGATCAGTTGTTCGAGGTCGAAGGGTTTGGGTAGGATCTTTGCCACCCCGCAGACGCGGGCCATCTCGAGATAGCGATTGGCCTCGATTCGCCCGCCGCCCGACATGGCGATCACCGGCAGCCCGGGATGGGTTTTGCGCAGCGACAGGATGAATTCGATGCCCTCCATTCCCGGCATCACGATGTCGGTGATAATCAAGTCCGCCGGAGCGTTGGCGAGCAACCTCAGAGCGGCGTCACCTGTACCAGCTTCGCGGACTTCATAGCCCGATCGTTCCAAGCTGCGGCGCAGGACGGAGCGCAAGGGCTCGTCGTCATCGGTGAGCAGGATGCGGGGTTTGGGGGTGGTGGTCATAGGTGGGGTGGCGTCAACGGGGTTCAGTGACGAGGCGGTGCAGGGCTTCGCCGAATTCCGCCATGCTGTTGGGTTTGTGAAGGATCCGGCGGACGCCCGCGCCGTGAGCTTGTTCTTTCAGCAACTCGGTAATGTGGCCGGAACAGAGCATGATGGGGATTTCGGGCCGCAACACGAGGATTTCCCGGGCGACGACCAGGCCGGAGGCACCGGGCATGTTCAAGTCCGTGATGACCACGTCGAACTGCCTGGGATTCGCGCGGAAGGCTTCCACCGCTTCGGCCGTGCGGGTGAAGCCGGTCACGCGGTAACCCAACCGTTGGAGCATGCGCGTGGCGAGGCACACCAAGGATTCTTCATCGTCGAGGAACAGAACGTGTTGGCCGTCGCCTTGAGGAATCGCACCTGCGGAGGCAGTCGCGGAGTCTGCGGTCGCCGTCGCGACGGGAAGGTACACCTCGAAAGTCGCGCCCTGCCCTGGCTGGCTGACAACGGTGATCGCGCCGTCGTGTTTCTCCACGATGCCTCGCACGACGGACAAACCCAGGCCGGTGCCTTTGCCCGGCGCTTTGGTGGTGAAGAAAGGATCAAAAATGCGTTCGAGCGTGGCGGTGTCCATGCCTTTGCCAGTGTCACTAACGGAGAGGCAGGCGAAACGACCCGGGCGCAGGTCCGTGAATCGGCTAGCCGCCGCGGCATTGAGACTGACGGCCTGGAGTTGGATGCGGATGCATCCGGGCTGATCTTCAAGGGCATGCCAGGCATTCGTACAGAGGTTGAAGAGCACCTGGTGCATCTGCGTGGCATCGGCGAGCACGGGAGGGACGTCGTCCTCAATGGCTGAGACGATTTCGACGCCGGATGGGATGGTGGCACGCAGGAACCGGGTGGCTTCCGCAATGATCGGCGCCAGGGCGATGACGCGCCGGTCCTGGGGTTGTTGGCGGCTGAAGGTGAGGATTTGCTGCACGAGGTTCTTCGCCCGAACGCTGGCTTTCTTGATTTCTTCCAGACTCTCGCGGGCAGGATGCCCGGGGTCGGTGTCGGCGACCGCCAATTGGACGTTGCCGAGAATAGTGGCGAGGATGTTGTTGAAATCATGCGCGATGCCGCCGGCCAGCGTGCCCACCGCCTCCATCTTCTGCGACTGGCGGAGCTGTTCCTCCAGCGCCTTCCGCCGGGTGATGTCCCGGTCCATACCGCGGTAGCCTCTGAACTCACCATTCGGGCCCAGCACAGGCACGCCGCTGGTCTCCAGCACGACCTCATGCCCATCCTTGTGGCGAGCGATGTTTTCGATGGCCGAAAACGACTCCCGCTTTACCACGATCTCGCGGAAGATGGCGCCGAACCGCTGCGCCTCGGTCGCCGTCATGAGATCGAACGGGGTCCGGCCCAACACCTCCCGGGGCTCGTAACCCAGTAAACCCTGAACCTGGAGGCTGACGTAGATGTAGCGACTGTCCGCATCTATTTCCCAAATCCAGTCGAAAGCGGTCTCCACCAGGCTGTGATAGCGCTCCTCGCTGCTGCGGAGCGCCTCCACCCCCTGAATACGGTCGAGGGCGCCGCCGCAATGATCGGCCAGCGCCTGCAGCATCTGCAAGTCAGCCTGCGTATATGCGTTCGGCGTGTAGCTCTGGATCGAGAAGACTCCGACGGTTCGGCCCTCCACACGCACTGGCACAGTCATAATTGACGCTGAAAGCCGGGAAGCGTCTCCAAATCGAAGGCTACAGGCCGGCTGCGGATCCGTTGGCTTGCGCAGGAGCAGTTCGGCTCCTTGGGCCATGACACGGCGGGTCTTGGCTGTGAGTGGGACCACGCCTGGCATCGTCACATCACGGCGTTGCCCATCCAGCACGTCGTAAGCCAGCGCCGTCTCCATCTGCTCCGGCACCAAAGCCAGGAGATCCAGCACGCCGGAATCCCATTTCCAGAACCGATCGGCGCTGGCATAGATGGCCCGGGCCGCCTCTGCCGGGCTCCTGGCCGCGCTCAGCCTCTGACCTAACTGCGAAAAAGCCTCTATCCGCAGCTCCGCGCGCCGGCGCTCCGAGACATCCCGGAAAATGCTCAGCAGCATTTTGCCGCGCACACCCAGTTCGATGAATGAACCGGAGATCTCCAGGTGCGCCTCCTCGCCATTGCATAGTGACGCCCGCGCGGTAAGACAGGGAACAATCTCCCCGGCCGCGAAGCGCTGCTGGTAAACCTCCATGCCATCTTCGGGGCCGCGTCCATTGTAAACGACCGAGAAAGGCTGCCCCTCCAACTTCTCACGCGGCAATTTGACCAGTCTGCAAAAAGCACCGTTCACCGCGATGATGCGCCCCTCCTGATCGGTCAGGCGCATGCCGTCAAGCGAATGTTCCCAAACCAATCGAAAATTCGCCTCACTCTCGACCAGCGCCTCCAGCACGCGCAACCGTTCCAGGGATCCGCCAGCGTGGTTTGCCAGGGATTGGAACGTCTCCAGGCTCTGCCCGTCGTAGGCGTTGGGCTTGTAGCTTTGGATCGATAAGACCCCCACGATCTCCGCCCCGTGCCGGATCGGCACGAACAAAATCGAAGCCGAGCGGCGGGACGTGTCGCCGAACGCCACATCCTCTGGCCCCGCCGCGTCGGAATGGTCGCGCAATATCAACTGGCCGCCTTCTTCGATTGCCCGCCTGGCGAATCCAGTAGGCTCGGGGCTGCAAGGCTTGCGTTCGGATTCGGTGCGGCGGCCGTCGATGAAGTCCATGCACAGCAAACGCCATACCCGGTTCTCAGCGGCAGAATACAGATCGAACAGGCACGCGTCCCAGCCGAGCAGTTCATCCGCCACCTCCACAATAATCCCGGCCGCCGCGCGGGCGGTTTTGGCGGAGTTTAGCCGCTGCCCAAGGTGCGCGAAAACATCCGTTCGCAACTCGGCCCGCTTCCGCTGTGTGATGTCCCGCACGATCACAATGACCCCGATGATCTCGCCCGCCGCATTCCGCAATGGATTATTGCTGTTGGAAGTCCAACCCGATCTTCCCGAAGGGACACCAGCGAAAGGAAAATCGATTGCGGGTGTCGTTTGGCCCGCCAGGGCCTTTTGGAGCGCGTCCAGCACATTGGCCCCACCCAGGAACGGAAACACCTCCTCGGCATGTTTCCCCAGCACCTGGCTCGCCGGAATGCCTATCAGTCGCTCCATGAAAGGATTCCACACCTGATGCTTCAGTTCCCGATCACAAACGATGATGCCCTCCTCAGCGCTGGCGATAATCTGCTCATTGAACCGGCTTGACTCCCGCAGCGCTTCCGCAAGCTGCTGCCGCTCCGTGATGTCGCGAATGGCGGCAACGTGTAGTTTTTGCCCGTGGACCTCAAAGTAGTCGGCCGAAATTTCGACCGGAAACACCGATCCGTCTTTCTTGCGATGCCAACGCAAGGCAACAAAGGTCAGCCCGGCATTCAGGAACTGGCTGGAGTTCTCCGGCTCAGCCGATATGTCGTTCTGCTTCAGTCGGATAAACTCCTGCCGGTTGTAGCCGTATAACTTCAACGCCGAAGGGTTGGCATCAAGGATGGTTTGGGTGTTCCGATCCACCAGCACGATGGCATCCGACTCGACTTCGAACAGCCGACGATACCGC
>JBAXTC010000283.1:0-8779 GCA_037130375.1 Verrucomicrobiota bacterium
CTCCTGACGGAGCTTGGTTCTCGGGGGAGCGCCTCAGCTATAAACATGCCGCTCCAGGGTCAGAGGCTTGACGCTGCGCGGGCGATTGGAAACCCTTGCCGGCACTTGCACGACATGATCAAAAAACAAATTGCTGGCTTTACAGCACTCGTGGTGTTGACAACGGGCCTGCTCCAGTCCGAACAAACCAACGCAGCGGAATTGCCCTCCAACGGCCTGGTTCTCTGGTTGGATGCCGCCGTCGCCTCATCGCTGACGCTCACGAACGGACTGGTGGACTCCTGGCGAAACCAGGCGCCGGGATTTCAGAATCAATTCAAGAGCCGAAAGGACCACTATCCACGGTACCTCAACGCTGCGGAATCGGGACTGCGCCCCGCCCTTCGATTCGACGGTCGGGCCGACGTGTTGGCCGACGGGCAGTTCAATCACCCGATGAAGAATTGGACGCTCGCAGTAGTTGCCGCGCCGTTTCCATCGAACACCGGCGGCGGGTTGGTGACCGGTTGCAGTGCTCACGGCAATGACTACGACCCTGGATTTACAGTCGATCTGTTTCAGACGACCAGTCGCTTCAATTCCTTGAGCGTCGAAGGTGCCGGCCGCCTGGCAGGCCAGGTAAATCAATTGACCGCCTCCTTCCTGTTGGGCGGACTCCACGTCATTGTGGTTGAACGCGATCAGGAGGAAATCCGCGTGCGCGTTGACGGCGAAAAGCAAATGACGCGACCGGTCCGGCCCGCAACGACACAGGTCGAGGCGTTGCGTATCGGCGCGCGAATGTACGATGGGAAGGAACGTCAATATTTCAGCGGCTTGATAAGCCAGGTCCTGCTGTATGAACGCATTCTGCCGCCAGCGGAAATTGCGATGATCGAGGCCACTCTCAAGGTCGGAGACAAGGAACGGCAAGCCGGAGAGGCATTGGCCGCATCCCCGACGGCGGCCAGTCCCCTCAACCGTGCGGCTGTGGTCAAGCCCGCCAAGCTGCTTGAGCAGTGGCCTGCCATCGATGTGTTCCTCAAGACCCCTGCCGCACAGAGAGTCATCAACACGATAGAGAATCCGCTGGTGGGACTTCCCATCCGGACAGATTTGCGCCAAGCCATCGCGCTGTCGGTCGAGCACCTGACCAGCTTGTTCGACCGGGATCGCGCGGACGAGCCGTTCTTCTATTCCAACCGCAGAGAAGACGGCATCGGCGAGATGCACCACTCGCTGAACATCGGCATCCCGCACGTCGTGGGGAGATGCCTGTTGGGCATCCTGGCGGCAGAGGAAGCAACCGGCCTTCCAATCCAGTCGGATGGCGTGGAAGTTCTGCGACGCTACTGCAAACAGTCGTTCGACGATCCCAATCACCTGAACTCGTACGTTGATCCCCAGCGCGACAACCAGCGATTTATTGAGTTCCATAGCATGAGAGAAGGCCTCTACGGTTTGGTGTGCTTGATTGCTCAACGGGATGATCCCTGGGCGCGCGCGGAAGCGGAGCGGATGCTCCAATCGCTGGAGGCGATGACCGATCCCGAAGGACGCTGGTCAGCGGACCTCGCTTACCAAAAAGGTTTCGCTAAACGGCTGGAAGGGGTGAGTATCATGAACGCGGCGCGCATGGTGGACCCGCTGCTGAAATACCATCGTCTCACCAAAAGCGCGCTGGCTCTCAAGTTGGCCGCGGGCTATGCGCGCCAAGGACTCAAAACCGGGTTCACCGAGGACGGCCACTTTGCGCCAATGGCGCGTTCGTCAGGTCACATTCACTCCATTACGTCTTCGTTGAGTGGGATTATCGACTACGCAATTTTCGCCGCAGATCAACAGATGCTCGATCAGTGCCTTCGTGTCATGCGCGCAGGCGTGCCGGAGTATTTCAGCTCGTGGGGCTGGGGAGATGAAGTAATGCCAGAGCACCCGGCTGACGTTATTGGCCGGGGCGAAATCAATCAGACCGGGGACATCATTCGCGCGGCGTTGCTCCTGGGTGCGGCGGTAGATTCTTCCTATTACGACCTCGCGGAACGGTTTCTGCGCGGGATGCTTCTTTCCGCGCAGCATCGCGAGCGCGAGTTGTCGCGCATCCTTAAAGACGCGCTGAACCCTCCGAACGATTCCCAACGCAATGTCCTCCGTCGCAGCATTGGCGGATACGCCATGCAGTTTCCCAATGACCGAATGTCCCAGGGTGACTGGCCGATCTCTACGTTGGACATCACCTCGGGCGCGGTTCATGCCATGAGTGAATGCTGGAATTCCATGATTCAATCCACAGGAAATGTCACCCGGGTCAATCTGCTGTTCGATTGCCGCAACAAATACTTCGAGATTTTCAGCCACTTGCCCCTTTGCGGGCAACTCAACTTCATCGCCAACACCAATAATGTTCTGATGGTTCGCATCCCTCCGTGGGTGGATGCGAAGACGATTCGGCTTTCAGTGAACCGGGAAGTTCGACCGGTGGAACTGAAATCAGGCTACATCGTAATTGATCGCCTGAAGCCCGGTGCCCAGGGCTGCGTGACGTTTGACGTTCCGTGCAAGGTCGAGAAAGAATCAGTTGATGGCACCGAATACACAACGACTTGGGTGGGTAATCAGCTCATCAATATTTCCCCGCGAGGCACGGAAAGTCCGTTACCCTTCTAATCGGCCAGCGTAATGCAACCACCCCCCGGAGCGCGGACATTTTTGTCCGCAAGTTGGCGCTGGAGCGGGTGGCGGCAGGACCTGGAGGTCCAGACCGCGTATTGCAACCACTCACAAGCGCAGGATTTCGGCGGCGGATTTTCGCAGGAGCGTGCGGGTGGGGAGATAGGCGGCAAGGGTGCCGGCGAAGATGCTGATCGCCAGGGTGGCGAGGAAAGTCAGGTAGGGCATTGTGAACGCGGTGGCGAGCTCCATGAGGGCGGAGGCCTGGAGGACGAAGAGCCAGGCGAGCGTGAAGCCGATGGCGCCACCCGCGATGCCGGAGGCAAGAGTCAGGACGACGGCTTCGCCGAGGAACAGGCGGAAGAGCTGCTTGCGGCGCAGACCAAGGGCTTTGAGCACGCCGATTTCACGGCGGCGTTCGAGGACGGTGCTGGCCATGGAGGCGATCAGGGCAAAGACGGCAATCACGATGGCGACGGCAAGGAGCAGCCCGAAGAAGACCTGAGTCGCCCAATAGAGAATGCGGGCCTGCTCTTTTTGTTCGGCAGCGCACTGGACGCCAAAACGGTAGCGTACATCAAACTCTTCACGGATGCGGCGCGCCACCGACTTCTGGGTCGCGGCCTCTCCGTTGGCCTTGATGAAATAGAGGGTCTGGAAGGCATCGGCAGGGGCGGAGCGGGTCATCCGTTTAAAGTCTGCGAGCGACATCAGCAGGCCGGACCCGACGGCGTGAGCCACACGGCCTCGGAAGTTTTCGAGGCCCGGCATGGAACTGGAGATGGCCGTGACATGAAAGCGGGCGTCGCTGCGCTCGGAGCCAAGCCGGAAAGAGAGCTGCACCAGGTCGCCGACGGAGACATCAAGGTAGCGCGCGGCCGAGAGACTGAGGATCAGGGAGGAGACCGCGTTGGTGGCGGGTGAGGCAATCTCGCGGTTGACGACGCGCTCGGCGAGCGTCGAGAGCGCCTGCGGCGTTCCGGCTTCGCAAACGATTTGGTTGGTGTAGAGGACATCGGCGAGATTGCTATCAACGCCGAAAGGAACCATCCAAAGGTGCTTCATGCCCACGAGGTCGCTGGCGACGACATCGTAAGCGATGCCGAGATCAGAGCGGCTGTGGAGGAACTTGACCTCGGAGACGGCTTTGACGCCATCAAGTCGGACGAGGTCGGCCTTCAGAGATTCCGAGTTGTGCGCAGAATGGATGCGGAGGTCGGCGCCGTTGGTATGTTCGACCAAGGCCAGGGCGGTGCGGCTGCAAAGGGCAACCAGGCTGGCGATGAAGATGACCAGTGAGACCGAAAGGGTAAACAGGAGAGCGGTCGTGGTATGGCGGCGTCGGTGCCGTTCGAGATTGCGTCCGATCAGCTCGGCGGTGGGTCCGAAAGACCAACCCAGGAAGTAGAGCAGGAGGCGCTGGAGGAAGGGGAGCACGCCAACCATCGCGAGCGTAAAGCCCAAGAGGATGGAGACCAGGAGACAAAGAACCAAGGCGCCAATGAGGGAAGGGTTGCCCGACAGCAACGCGGTGGGGAGGACGAAGAAGACCACCACTGAGAGGGCGGAAAGAACGAACCCGGTAATGACGAGGGGCCGGTTGACCTGACCTTCCGTGATTGGCGCCGGAGGTATCTGGCCCCGACGGAGCGGGTCGAGGGCATCGACGATGGGCCAGCGTGTGGCGTGCAGCGCGGGGATGAGCGCGCTGCCGATCGACAGGGCAACCCCGCCGCCCAGCGTGAGCCAGAGTGTGGCAGGGCTGATTTCCAGGTTGATGGCGGCGGCCTTGCCGCCCATGGCGAGACCAACAAGGGCGACAATCAGTTTGGCGAAAAAGGCGCCGGCGAATACCCCGGGCACGACTCCGAAGCAACAAAGCAGGACCGATTCGCTCAGGACGAGGCGAAAGATGTCGCGGCGCTTGGCGCCGAGCGTGCGAAGGATGGCGTATTCGCGGATCAACTCCTCCACGGACACGGAAATCAGGGAATAGATCAGCAGGCTTGTGATCGCGAGAGCGAGGAGGGCGAAGACGCCGAAGACGGCGCGCAGGGGCGCTGTGAAATCCTGGAAGGCGGTGATGGCCGCGGCTTTGGGGAGGCGGACATCGAATTCCATGCCGAGATCGGCGGCAATGCCTGCACCGGCTTCCTTGAGCCGGAGCACGCTGCGGTGGAGGTCGCGGGCGTCGTAGTAGGAGCGCGGATTGCGGAAGGCGCCGGCCAGGAGATGCACGCGATCCGGTTCGCCGAGGATTTCGCGAGCAGCCGCCAGGTTGACGACGACATAATCCTGGATCTGCTGCGGAAGGAGGAGCTGCCGGTCCAGCACCGTTTCGACCGGCAAGTAGAGTTCGGCGGAGTTGTTGGGAGAACGAAGGGAGAGCTTGTTCCCGGATTTGGCTTTGAGTTTTTCAGCCAGCGGCTTGGACACGGCGCAGGTTTGAGCGGCGAGAGAGGGCTCGGGGACGATGCCAGAAATGTCGAGTTCGTGTTCGCGCCGTGGGTCGAGGCCGATGAGCACGGCGTAATGTTCTTCGCCGCGGAGGCCTGCCTGAACGATGCCGAGCAGGCGAGGCGATAGCCCCTGGAGCTGCAGATTGTGTTCGAGTCGCGAGCGGACTTCTGTGGGATCAAAGGGCGGGGCATTGAGGAAATCGCTGCCGGGACGGGAGACGATAATGTCGGCTTTGCCGGCCTGAAGGGCGACCAGGTCGATGTAAGACATCGAAACCGAGTCAAGCCCGATCTGAATAGCGGTAAGCAGGGCGATGGTGAGGAAGATGCCGAGGGCGCCAATGATCGTGCGGGTGGGGCGGCGGCCGAGATTGCGCAGGACGTAAAGAAGCCAAGCGTTCATGAGGCGCGGGAATCGCTCTCCACACACCCGTCGCGGAGTTTGATAATCCGGGAGCTGGCTTCGGCCACCATGGGGTCGTGCGTGGCCACCAACAAGGTGACTTTCTCGCGCTGATTCAGGTCCTGGAGCAGCGCCATGATCCCCTGCCCGGTCACGCTATCAAGGTCGCCGGTTGGCTCGTCCAGCAGCACCAGAACGGGTTGGTTGGCCAGCGCGCGCGCGATGGAGACGCGCTGCTGTTCACCGCCGGACAGCTCGGCGGGTTTATGGTCCGCGCGGTCTTTAAGGCCAACCCTTTCCAGCAAGGACATCGAGCGTTCGCGGCGCTCGCGGCGGTCGGCGCCCTTGAATTGCATAGGCAGCTCGACATTCTCGCGCGCGGAGAGGGTAGGCAAAAGATTATAGAACTGGAAAACCACGCCGATACGATCGCGCCGGAGATCAGCCAGTTGGTCCTCGGAGAGCTTCTCGAGGGCGACATCATCAACGCAGAGCGTCCCACGGGACGGCGTATCGATTGCGCCGATGAGATTGAGCAAGGTCGTTTTGCCGCAACCGGAAGGGCCCATGAAGGCAACAAATTCGCCGCGCTCAATGGTCAGGTCCACTCCGCGCAAGGCCCCGACGGCGGTGGCTCCGAGGAGATAGCTCTTATGCAGGTTGAGAGCCCGGACGGCGATGACGTTCATGGGTGGATTGTGGAGGGTGGAGGAAGAAAGGGAAGAGCAAAGGCACGGCGGGTGCAAAGTCCGGGGTTTGCGCGCCCGCAGGGCTTCCGTGAATTCCCGGTCATTGAGTTGGACTTGAAAGACGGAAAAACCGGGTGGTGCTCGTGACGGGCAACACGCCCAGGATGTTGCCGCCGTTAGTCGAGAGGACGGCGTCGGTTGCCGGCGACCACTCAATGGGATGCGCAAGATTGGTGGTGCTGTATAGGGTGTAGCCGGTGGCCCACCCCGGCCAACCCAAGGTCAGCACACCTGCCCCGGACTGCAAAACCGTCATCGCCGGAGGGACGGCATAAATGGCAACCGTGTTCGTCGCGGTCGAGAGGCCATCTGAAACCACCAGAGTGGCCGTGTAAATGCCGTTGGCAGCGTAGGTGTATAGCGGATTTTGGTTTGTGGAGGTGGCGCCATCGCCAAACGTCCAGAAATACGAATACGGGGATGGAACGAACAGAAACTCCAGCTCGTCCAACTGCATGGCATCGGCCTGGACTGGATTGGCCACCCGATCAATTTGGAAGCGATAAACGCTATACGCGGTTGTGTTGCTGAAGCTGTAAGCCAGCTTTTGAAAGTTGGCCGTGAAGACCTGGTTGGTGCGGATGTCCAAGGTCGCCCAGGAGGCGCCGTCGTTGTTGGAACCCAGGAAACGCCAGTCGGCTGGGTTGCGCCCCGGGTAGGCGGCGGCGTCGTTGGCCCAAGTAAGCGTGTATTGGGTCAGCGCGTAGCGTTGGGCGTTCGCGTATTGATACTGAATCCAGCTTTGGCGCGTGTTCGGATAATTAGCAGCGAAATCCAGCCACTTCGTCCCCGCCGTATTGTCAAAGGCATTGGTGGCCACTTCCTCAAACCCGTTGACTCCGTTGTTTTCGCCCGCAGCGGTCACGGTTCCCAAATGATCATCGGTCGTATCAATCGGCGTCACGCTGCTTCTGCCGCCGCTGGCCTGGCCGCTGAACTGGACCGTTAACGGGGCCGCGCCGTTGGCAGGAGTTCCGGCAGCCGTTGCAGTCAGGGCCTCGACCACGATGCTCTGCGAAATCTGCTGGCCGAACCACTCGACGTTCTCCTGCAACATGCCCCAATGCGTCGGGTAGGTTCCAGGCTCGGTGGGCGCAGTCAAGGTGATTTGGAAGGTCTTGGCTCGACCGCGGAAAATGCCGCCAAGAGTCGGGATATCATCCTGGGTATCGTCAATCAGGCATCGGCCGTGGCCGAAATCAACCGGATCAGGGTCGCTTTGACTGAAGCGATACCTCGCGGCCTCGCTCCAGAGGGCATCCCCTTCGTTGCGCACAATAACGGTCGCGTTCCGGGTTTCACCCGGCTGCATGCGCGTCGGGATATTATGCCAGACAATCGTGGCGTCATGGTTCGGCCAATCATTGAAAACCGCAGCCCCGCGCGCGGTGGTTTTGATGTATTCGTAAGGGTCATTCGAGACTGACCAGGTATCGGTCTTGATGTTGCCGCTGCCGGGCAGGATGTAGGGCAGGCCGGGATTGGCCGCGTACATGCCGGTGCCTTCGTCATATTCATTCCAGCTCTCGAGATAAACCCGCCGCAGAGTCGCCCGCGCGCGCGTGGCCAGGTTCCAGGCATTGGTGTAAGACCGACCGCCGTTGCGTGGCAGAAAATCGCCCGGGTTGCGAATGTTCTGGTCCCAATACCCGCCTTTGAGTTGCGCCGACAAAACCTGGCCCCATTGGAACGGCGAATAGTAGGAGGTGATTTCAAACTGCGGCACTTTTTCATCCGCGAAACTCAGCGAGGGATCGTTTAAGGCGGTCGTCACCATGCGGATGCCATTGGTGAAGACCGGATGGTTCGGAACGAACGCTGCCTGCAGTCGGCTTTGCACGTCTGCGCGGGTAAGCGAATTGAGGTTGGCCAGGTTGAATTTGACGTGCCAGGTGTCCAGCACAACCCGCCCGTCGATGCGCGCCAGGTAATCATCCGCATTTGCATCCTGGTTGACGCTGTAATACTGGTTAAAGAAGCGAATGTACTGGCCAACGAACGTGTCCTTGCCCGCCGCGGTGCTCACATCGACCAGCGGCTGCTGATTCCACGTGATCATCGGATCGAGGAACGGCGCCACTTTGGGCACATTCCAGCCTTCGCTGCGAAGCTGATTGAGCGCCTGAAACAGGTTGATCCGCTGCTGTTCGGAGGACGGGATCAAATGCACGTAAAGCACGTCAATGTTCGCGGCCATAATCTGCTTAAGCTGGCCCCGCCAGAAACCGGCCGTGCCGGTCCAGTTCGACCGGCCTTCAACCGGCCGCCACGGCCCGCTAAGCTGGCCGTCATTCGAGGTGAACCATTGGAACACACTGACGCTGACCAGGTGGTTCGTAAGATGGAAGGTCGGGCGGGGAGCGAACAAGCCGCCGGCCGGCTGGGCGCCAAGCCGAGAGGGAAAGCAGCCCAGCAGGAGGGTGACAAGAACCAACTCCGGAAGGACTTTCCCAGGAAAACGGACGGTGGGACCGTATTGTACAGGTTTCACAAGCCCAAGAATATGCTTTTGCTGGCAG
>JBAXTC010000284.1:0-8730 GCA_037130375.1 Verrucomicrobiota bacterium
TGAGGAGCGGTTGGATCTCGCTGAGACCGAGAAAATTCCCTGGCTCGTCCAGGACAAGGACACCACCCCGTTGGCCGGCTACCGCAAGCGCCGTTTCCAGAATGACTAGGGCGATCTGGCCGTAGGAAAGCTCGTCCAATCTGAATTTCGGCGGAGGGGGACCCCCGTGGAAAATGCATTCCTCTTCCTTGGGTCAGGCAAGCTTGCAATCTTTGTGAATGGGTCACCCATTAGGGCGGGTTCGAGAGGGGGGTGCTCGCTGGCGGTCGGCCAGGTATCCACCCAAATGCTATCCATGAACACCGGAGTCTGGGCGGGTTGTCGGATCGCAGTCTCCTTCTTGAATTCCTTGCTTGGATCCTGGATACCGGTGTAGAACCAGCCGTTCAGAGCGTAGCTTCCGTAATAATTGGTTGGGCTAGTCAACTTGATACCGGTAAAACATGCTATGCACAGACTTCAGAACCGGGACCAGATTGGTCAAGGTGCCGCCGGTGCCGCTGTTGGTCGCCACCGGGGTCCAGAAGACCGGAGCGGACAAGTTCGTGGCGGACCAAAGCCGGTATTGATGGCCAGAAACGCTGCTGACACTTATAATCAGGTTGGTGCCAGTTGAGTCAAAAGCGACCGGATTAATGACCGGATGCGGGACCACACCGCCCGTGGCGACATTCAAAATCCCAGTGCCAGTGAAGTGGGCGTCCTGGTTGACAGCAGCCGAACCGACGGCCCCCCAAGAGCCGGCCACCTGAAGGGTGGCCCCGCCATCAAAGGAAAGTGCGTGAATGTTCTGCGTGCCGGTAAAAGCCAGATTGACCGTAGAGGAAGTGTCCGCCAGTGACAATTTAGCGGCGGGATTGAGGGCCGCGCTAGAATCCAGTTGGAGCGTAGCATTGGTCCAGACGAGGGCATCACCGGTCCCCGCAGCACCGTTACTCTGAATCTCGAGTGTTCCGCCATAAACAACCACCCCGCCAGCAAAGTCATTCGCTGGATTGGATAGAATCACTGAACCGCTGCGGAATTGAGGACCGTAGCCAAGCATTTCCGGGTTGGACTTCCACAGCGCGCCGGGGCCGGTGACTTTTCCGGAAACGGTCAACAACTCAGTGTCGTAAGCCCCCAAATCGGACGTGTTCATCAGGTGGATCGTGCCGGTCAACTGCATCGCTCCCGCGCCGCTGTCCATAAAGATACTGTTCTTGGCAGAGCCGCCCTGGCTTCCACCAACGGTATAGAGGTAGAAGTCGTTCGTGATGACACCGCTGCCTAAAGTGCCCCACAGCATCAAATAGCAGTTATTGGAGATGGTGACACTACCTGACCCGAAAAAGGTGGCGTCCTGGAGAAGAATACGTCCACCATTGATGATGGTTTGGCCTGCGAATGAATCTGGACCGCCCCCCTTGACCAGCATACCGGGGCCGGACTTGATCAGAGTCAAAAGGCCACCGCCACTGTTGCCGATGGGGCCATTATATGGGTTATCACTAAGGCTATTGATGGTAAGCGAACTATTGTTGGGGCTTGAGTTGTCAACGGTACCGCTGCCGGTCAGGTTGTTGACGGTTTCATTGTGGCCGTTCAAATCCAGGGTTCCGCCGAGGATCACATTGCCTTTGCCGGCTCCGTCCGGAATAACCTCATTGGCCCCCAATTGGAGGGTTCCTGTTGCCACGACAGTGTTGTTGGTATAATCATTGCCGGTGTTGGCAACGGTTAGCACTCCTGTGCCCAGCTTATTGAGCGTCGCGCCGCCGGAAATCTTGCCAGAGCCGCTGAAGGAGTAGTTTATGGAGGATTCCACGTTGACGGTGGCTGGGGAGAGAGTACCAGTCAACAGAATAGGCGATGTGTTATTGCCGGAATCGGTGAAATGGACCAATCCGCTGTTTGTATAGCGGCTCGGTGTGGACAGAACCGTATCCAGCCAGTTGATCGTGACAAAGTCCCATGCATTAGCCGCAAGCCCCCCGACCCAGGTCAGCTCCGATGTTGAGGGGACGGGAACTAATGTAACACTTGCGTCATCAACCCACAGGGAACCCGATACTTTTGGGCTGCCCTGAGGTGCTATCTGACAGACGGCTCTGAAGGTGCCTGCATCACCGCTTGTCGTGCTGATGACGGCGGTTATCTGGACCCAATTCGTACTGCCCGCAGGAATGAAGGTCCAGGGGCCGTTGTTGAATACAATGCCGCTGGGGCCAAATTCCCATAAGCACGATCTCACCCCAACAGGCGCGGTGAACCCTGGAGCCAGCACCCAAAAACTCACCGTATAAGTTTGGAACCGATCGAACGGGTCTATCGGCATATCCTGATGGATGCCGGTGCCGTCTCGACCAGGAAAATCGACCTGCGCTGATTGAAGGTTAGTGAACACATGTGAGAGGTCTGTGTTGAGACTGAGCGTGGCAGCATCCTCGTTCGCCCACGGGTAAAGGTCGGCATCCTCAAAGTCGGGATTATACAGTGTCACCGTGGCGAGCGAACTTAATGCCGAGAATGCGGCAATCGCCGTAATTGCTAGAGTTTTGATTAATTTCGTTGTCATTGTAGTCGTTTCTTGTAGTTAGATGTTATTGTTTTGTCGGTGTCATCATGCGCATTCTAGGAAAAACGAGTGGTGTTGTCATTCCCCCAATCGGGTGAATGTGAGGCTGCTTCAGGATTGCACCAGATCCCTGGGCCCGCAGTGACGGCGTCGAGTAGTTGGTCTTTCGCGGCGACGGCTTGTCAGGTCAAACGCTCCTGGATCTTTTCCAGCGGCACGCCTTTGGTCTCGGGAACCATCAGCGCCACCCAGATGAGCTGCAGCACCATCATGCCGCAGAAGAACGAGAAGACGTAGCCCGGCGGGAAAGCCGACACCATTTTGGGGAAGAAGGTCGTAAGCAGCGCCGCAAAGACCCAATGTGTGAAGCTGCCGAGCGTCTGGCCTTCGGCGCGATGGCGGTTGGGGAAGATTTCAGCGATGAACACCCAAATGACGGCTCCCTGGCCGACCGCATGCGACGCGATGAAGGCGAAAATGCAGGCGGGAATGATGCTGAAATGACTGGTGAAGAACGCCCACGCCACCAAACCGAGGGAGATAATGTAACCGAAGGAGCCAATGTAGAGCAGCGTGCGGCGGCCCAACCGGTCGATCAGCCACAAGCCTACAAAGGTAAAAATGAGATTGGTCACGCCAATCCCCACCGATTGGAGCATCGCGGCCTTGGCTCCCAGCCCGGTCATTTCAAAAATGCGCGGCGCGAAGTAGAGGATAGCGTTGATGCCGGAAAGCTGGTTGAAGAACGCGATGAGAAATGCCAGCAGAATCGGGATGCGCAGTTGCCAGGTCCAGAACCCTCCCGCGGCAGCGCGCCCGGAGGATGCCGCCAGAATCTCGTCGGCCTTGGCTTCCAACTGAGCCGGGGACGATTCGGGCCGGATGATGTGCAACACCTTGATGCCCGCCGCACGGTCCCCTTTGCGCCCAATGAGCCAGCGCGGACTTTCCGAAATGCCGAAGCACATCACGGTGTAGAGAATTGACGGGAAGACGGCCACGCCGAGCATCCAGCGCCACGCATTTTCCCCAATCCCGGCCAGCAGCGCGTTCGAGAGAAAGGCGATGACGATGCCGAAGACGATGTTGAACTGGAACATGCCCGCCAGCCGTCCGCGATGTTCCGCTGGCGCTATCTCGGAGATGTAGAGCGGGGCCGCCACGGTCGAGACGCCGATGCCCAGTCCTCCAATGAAGCGCGCGGCGGCGAACGAGTAAACCCCACCGGCAAAGGCGCAACCGATCGCCGACACAATGTAGAGCAACCCAATCGACATCAGGGTGAGCCGGCGTCCGAAACGGTCCGTGGGCCAGCCACCCAGCAGGGATCCAACCACGGTGCCGTAGAGGGCTGCGGCCATCGCAAAACCGTGCAAACCAGAACTCAGGTTCCAAAGCGACTGAATCTTCTGTTCGGCCCCAGAAATGACTACCGTATCAAAGCCGAAGAGAAACCCGGCGAGCGCCGAGGTGATGGACCACAAAAAGATGCGATTTCTCATTGCAAATATGCTGGGTTCAGTTTGGTCATTTAATTGATGCTAGGGAAGTGATTTTTGGCGCGCCCGCTGTAATTGCAGAACACGGCAGCCGCCGGATTTCAACCTGATACCAATTTGAACACCTTATGCAGTTTGGTGCCTGGAAGGAACAACCGGCAATGGTTGGCGACCAGCGTCTCGTTTGTCGGATTGCCAAACAACATCGCGCCCATCCGTCCATTGCCAGTGACAAAGGCATCCTCCCATCTGAGGATGGCCGCGTCATTGGAGCAATGTGCCGTCCAGGTTGGTGATGTTCTGGCACTGGGCGTCGGTGCCAAGGATCGAGCTGCCCGTCAATGGCGACGGAACCGTGAAATGGCCCAGGTCGCTCACATTGTTGGTCTGCACCAACCCATTGGCGCAATTGCTGAGGTAAATGGCCTGCCGCAAATGGGACTGGCCGGGCCGGGCCAGGGCGGTCGCGCGGATCGGATCCACAAGGTTGTTGCCGGCGATGGTGAGGCCGCCCACCCCGAGCAAATCAATGGCGGCTTCGCCCGGGCGCGTGATGGTGTTGCCGGTGATGGTGAGGTTGCTGATGAGCCGCGCCGTCAACGTGCCGTAGGTATGCTGATGGTAGTCCAGCGTCCCCATTCCCGGGATCGGGGCCACGTCGGTGAACGTGTTGTTGGCCACGACAATATTGTTGGGGATGCCGCCTTCGATGTAGGAAAAATCGAAATTGAACTCCAGGCAACTGCCGTTGCGCGCAAAGGTGCAATTTTGAATCTGGCCCGGTCCACTTTGCATCATGATGCGCTGGTAGTTATCGTGCCAGTAACAGTTCTGGATGAGCCAGTTTGCACACTCGTGCTGGGGCCAGCGGGCGATTGCATTGGCAAAGCCGGTGGCGGTCACGTTCAACGTCACTGAAGTGGAAGCCAGGGTCGTGACCCTGCCCTGCCCGAGCGGGGTGCCGTTGTTGCGGTTATAGAACATTACGGTGTCGCCAACGGCCGCGTCCGGCGGCATCAGGTTGGCGTTGCCGTCGTGGTTGGTGAAGGTCACCAGGTTTCCGGCCACGGCGACAACTTCGCTCCAGTAGCCATGAAAATTAGCCATGTCATCGGTGGTGTGGAGTATCGTCACATGATCCAGCGTGGGACCGTGACCGGTGCCGCTGAAGAGGAAACCTTCGCCACCCTGCCATTGGCTGGTGCCGGGGCGTGGACCGAAATAGCAGTCCTTCCACAAGTGCGCGCCCGGACCATACCACTCCGCCCCAAGCGCTTTGGCGGCATAGATGTTGACTCCATACAGCGTCACGTTTGCCGAGTTTTTCAGTTCCACCGCCGCGGCCACGGTATAGATACAGGAAAGTCCGTCGCCGACGGTGAGGACACCTTGCGGGCCGTAAGCATTGATCCAATAGCTGTTGGTGATGGTTTGTAGCAGGTCCGGCGTGGCCATGTTGACCCAAGCGCAGCCGGGGTTGGCGCTCGAGGTGATACTGATGTATTTGAGTTTGGTGCCGCCTGTTTGCAGCGCATAGAGCGGCGCGCAAAACGTGCCGTCCGCCTTGAAAGGCAGCAGGCGTTGTTCAAGGCCATTGCTGAAGTGCGTCGGCAGGGGGCAACCGGGCGAGAGCACTATTTCCATGCGGTTGTTGGCATAATCAAACTGCGTGATGCGTCCCTCGACATTGCCGCGCGTGCTGCGGTCAATGGTCGCACCGCGAAAGACGACGTTGGAGCAGTTCACAAACCCGACGCAGAAATGTTCCGTGGGCGCCTGGTCGTCTGGCAGGTCGAACCAGAATGTTGCGTCCGAGGCGTCAATCGTCAAAGGATGTTGGGAGTCGCGCTGCAAGTTGGCAAACTGGAGTGGATAGATCGGGCCGACTGGCCCCCACGTTTCCTTTGGGAACCTGTAATCACCCGGCGGAATTCGAATCGACGACGCCCCCGCCTGGTAGGCCGCCTGCACCAGCGGCAGCACCTGCTGGCCGGCGGCATACTGCGCGTTGGTCTGGGCGGCGGTGAACTGCGGGCCGCCCGGCAGTGCAAAGCTGAATGGCTGCTCGGGACTTGGCGCGGGTGGAGCGGCAAGAATCAACTGCTGGGCGTTTCGGGTGCCAAGCACCCGGTAATAGGCCTGAGTTGGCGGGATGCAGCCCAGGTCGGTGAAACGGTCGGTGACCTGCACCCATTGATTTGTCGCGGGCGCATTGGTGCTGATGGCAGTCCAGCCAGTGGCAGAACTCAGATTGGTGGTACGCTGCACCACGTAGATGGTGGAATTCCAAAAGTAATCGGAAGAGCCGGCCGCGTAGAAGGAGAGTGTGGCGTTGGTGCCATTGAAGTTCGTCGCCAGGTTCGTCAAGCCTTTCTCCACCACCAGGTTAACATTCCCGCCCGTGATGGAAATGGAACCGTTCATCCCCGGGGCAAGGGCGCTCACCGTCACGCTCAGCGAACCGGAAGTGGCAACACTCCCGCTGGCCTGCTGGATGATCGTGTAAATGCCAGCGGCCAGCGCCGCAGGACTGTTGACAACAAACGCATTGCTGTTGAGCACCAGGTTGCCTTGAGAGAGATAAAGTGCCGGGTGCGCGCCGTCGTAGGCCAGCACCACCGGACACGACCCCAAACTAACGATTCCCCCGGCGGCGCCCTTAATGGCCGCGGCCGAGGTGCCAACGGCGCTACCCGTGCCACTGGCAGTCAGCCTGCCGCCGCTGCCCAGGCTGTAGAAGCTGGAAGCCGAAACGTCAAAAGTCGCCCCGGCAGAGATCGCCACGCTCAGGGTATTGCTCAGCGTGCCGCTGCTGCCCAGTGCGAGCGTACCGCCGCTGATTGTCGTGCGACCGCTGTAGTTGTTCACGCCATTCAAGGTCAGTGTGCCCGCACCCGCTTTTGTGAGGCCATACCCGCTGCCTCCGTCGCCAATCGGCCCCCCAATCGTCAGCGCACTGCCGTTGACCGTCACCTGCCGGTAGCCGCCCAGGGTCACCGCGCCAGTGCCAAGGTTCAATTTGTGGAGGCTGCCGAGATACGAAAAATCCCCGGTCCAATTCTGGGGATTGTGAGACAGCACCGTGATGTCCGCCGCGCTGGTGTTGTCAATTGTGCCTCCCGCGATGGTCAGGGGGCCGGTACCGATGGCGGAATTAGCCGCACTGGCGCCGCCATTATTAATGTTCAATTGCCCGGCGTTGAGTGTTGTTCCGCCGGCATAAGTATTGGCGCCGTTCAACGTCAAGACGCAGACGGTCTGTTTGATAACTCCGCCCAGTCCGCCCACCGGGCCGTTCAGGGTGAAGGAAGCCGCCGCCGTGCTGCCGCCCAGATCCGCCGTGGCATTAAACGTCACGCTGCCGTTGAGGATAACCTGAGCCCCGGAACCGTTATCCGCATAGAGCGTGTTCTTGGTCTGACCGTCAATGGTGCGGCCGATGCCATTGAGCGTGAAGGTTCCGGCGAAGGCGCCGCCGCTCCAGAACGAGAGATAGCTGCCATCAGCGATGGAAACATTCATGCTGCCCAGGCCGTTGATGTGGTTGTTGAACACCCGGCCCGCCGAAATGGCGAGGGTGCCGCTCAAGGCCGAGTTGTTCCCATTGAGCCAGAGTGTGCCGGAGCCTTGTTCTGTAAATCCATGCGTGCCGTCGAGGGGCACACTGACGTTGCAGGCGCTGTTGCCCGCCGAGCGCAATGGCCAGCAGGTGATGGTTGGAGATGAACCGGAGTTGTCCAGGGTCAGCGTGCTGGAGCCGCCAATAGTCCACGACTGGGCGGCGCCGATATGGCTGCCGGAGTTGCCGAATATGAGTCCGCCGATGATTCGGGCGGAGTCGAGGGTGGTAGTGCGGTTGGCAGTAATGTTGATATTGAACGTGGCGGTGTTGCCCGCTCCAGCCGCGACGGTGCCATCGGTCCAATTGGTCGTGCCGCTCCAATTGCCGTTGGTGTCAACGGACCACGATCCGCCAGCGGCGCGTGCCACGAGGCTCGCGCCCAGCAACAAGGCAACGGTCACAAACAACAGACAAATTCGCATAGGTAGAATGATTCTGTACACGACGGGCTGCTTTGTCATTATCCCAAATGGGTGAATCCCGGGCAGCAGTGCAGGCGAATGCGGCATCATCACGACCAACTGATAACAAATTGCTTTTGAAACTGCGCGGGGCAGTCGCGCAGCATCGGGCCGATCGTGCGCTGGCTCTTTCCTCACGCTTCCGCCGAGACGATCCACGGGGCTGTTGGCTTGGTTCGCAAATGCGCGCATCTGACCGAATATGCCGTTCTGGCGCTGTTGCTCTGGCGGGCGCTGCGCAAACCGCGCAAGAACCAAAGAGGACAAACTCCCCGCTAACCGGAAGCACCATCCGGACTGTGCGGACCAACCTCCGGTCTGACCCTTTCTCGAATGCGCTCGGGGGCTACAAACACGCGATTATTCCTTTGCAGACCGTGCCGCAGAGAGGTAAAATAGCCTGCGTAAGCACACGTAATGACTGTGCCGCGTAGCAGAACACCATGATCCGCAATGCCAACCCGATCCCCGAACAATCGCGCTTAGCGCGACCAACGAAGGCCCCCAAGCTTCGAACATCCCAGGCATCCCAAGCGCCCAGGCATCCCAAGCGCCCAGGCATCCCAAGCGCCCAGGCATCCCAAGCGCCCA
>JBAXTC010000285.1:0-8715 GCA_037130375.1 Verrucomicrobiota bacterium
CGTTCGGATGCCCTGCCCGCAGACCAGCTTGACTTGCCGTCCGCGCATGGTTACCGTGCCCGCATGAATCGCCGGTCCATTTGTCTGTTGCTGATTGCAGTGTTTTGGCTGGCCTTCCCGTTTTTGTCACCGGCGCCGCTGATCTATCGACCGGGAGAAGGCTGGACTTACGAGCCGGTCGGGGGGGAAGGCAAGTGGATACAACCTCGGGCCAAGGATCAACTGGAAGTCGCCCAGGCGGCCTTCGATAAGAAGGCTTACGGTTTGGCACTCAAAGCCGCGCGCCGGGTGGTGCGGGTTTGGTCGTTGTCGGATTACGCGCCGCAGGCCCAATACCTTGTTGGACGTTGTTACCAGGCGAAAGGGCAGGAGGAAAGGGCGTTCAAGGAATATCAAAGCCTGCTGGAGAAACACCCGAAGGTGGTGAATTACCAGGAGATTTTGCAACGGCAATACGAGATCTCGAATCTGTATCTGGCTGGCAAATGGTTCAAGCTGTGGAACTACGTCCCGGTTCCGGCCTGGATCTCGGCGGCCATGGATCGGACGGCGGAGATGTACGCCAAGATCGTGAAGAACGGGCCCTACAGCGAGGTTGGCCCGCAGGCGCAATTGAAGATAGGGGCTGCGCGCGAAAAGCAATCCAACTATTCAATGGCTGTCAAAGCTTACGAGTTGGCCGCCGATCGGTATCATGACCGGCCTCAGATAGCGGCGGATGCAATTTACCGCGCAGGCTTGGCCCGCCAACAAGAGGCGCAAAGCGCCGAGTACGATCAAGGCGCTGCCGGACAGGCTATCGCCATGTTTACCGACTTCATCGCCCTCTACCCGAATGACCCGCGGGTGCCTCAGGCGCAGAAGATCATTGCCGCGCTCAAGAGCGAGCAGGCGCGCGGCAGTTTTGAGACCGCGAAGTTTTACGAGCGGTACAAGAAGTGGAACGGTGCCTTGGTTTATTACAACGAAGTGCTGGTGCAAGACCCGAATTCGCCGTATGCGGCTGCCGCGCGCCAGCGTCTGGACGAACTGAAACGGCGCACTCAACAGGCGAGCAAATAGCATGCACTTCGCTCGCTGGCTGCCGCTCTGGCTGGTGGCGCTCGGTTTGACCGGTTGCGCCGGTTACAAGCTCGGCTCGACCAACGGAGTCACCGCGGGCGCAAGGTCGGCTCAAATTATGCCGTTCTCGAATCAGACGATGGAGCCGCGTCTGGGTGAGGTGGTCACCTCGCAATTGCGTCGGGAAATGCAACGCGATGGCACCTATCAACTCGCCTCCCACGACGACGGGGACATTATTGTCAGTGGTGTGGTCGTAAACTACCTGCGTCTGCCTTTGAGTTTCCAACCCACAGACGCGTTGACTGTGACCGACTACAGTGTGAAACTCGTGGCGCAGGTGACCGCGCGCGAACGGAGCACGGGCAAGGTGGTTTTCAATGAGCGCGTGACCGGCTCGACACTGATAATAGTCGGCTCCGATCTAACGAGCGCCGAGCGCCAGGCGCTGCCACTGCTGGCTGCGGACTTTGCGAAGAACGCGACGGCGCGGTTGGTGCAAGGGTCATGGTGAACACTAATGAGAGGACTTGCCTGCCGACGGCGATGTGGCAGCGATTGGCCGGCGAATCCAACAATTTAATCCATCACATCCCATGTTAAAATCCATCCTGAGATTCAGTGCCGCGAGTCTGTTGGCCGCCGCGATTGCCTGTCTTCCGCTGCACGTCTTCGCGCAAAACACCAACAAACCTGCCACCACCAAAAAGTCCGGCGCAGAAAAGAAAGACAGCGCTTTGAAAAAGAAGGGGGCGCATCCTTTTCACGGAAAACTGGCAGCGCTGGACAAGACCGCCAAGACCATCAAGCTGGGAGAATCCACATACCAGATCACTTCCGAAACAAAGATCACCAAAGCGGGCAAGCCGGCTACCCTTGATGATGGCGTCGTTGGCGAGGAAGTTGGCGGTTATGTGAAGCCGACCGATGATGGCAAGATGGCGGCGACTTCGGTGCGTTTTGGACCGAGGGTTGACGGCAAAGGCACTCCGAAGAAGAAAGAGGCCACGCCAAAGTAGGCGAGAGAACCGTTACCGCCGCCACCAACTGGTCTTGCTCTTGAGGCCTTTGCCCGGGTTGCTCTGGGTGGTTTGTTGGATCAGCAACTGGCTTCGGGCTGCCCACAGCGCGAGCAGCAATTCATCGTAGCTCAAAAACCGGTCGGAAGGGTTCTTGGCCAACACGCGCACCAACGCATCGCTGGTGGGTTGAGAGATGTCGGGCAGAACGAGATTAGGCGGAGTCAGGGCGGTGTGGACGTGGGCGGAGACCAGTTCCTCGACCGTCGGCGCTTCAAACGGCACGTGACCTGTCAAAGCGTGGTACAGAGTGCAGCCAAGGCTATACATGTCAGACAGGAATGTCTCGCGCTCCCGTTTGATCTTCTCCGGGGCGACGTAATACGGAGTGCCCTCGGTCACAGAGGTTGATTCCGGCTCAGCCTCGGCGCTACGAGCCAATCCGAAGTCGATGAGCTTGGGTTCGTTATCGGCGTCGAAGAGAATATTGCCGGGCTTGATGTCGCGGTGGAGCAGGTTGTGTTTAAGGGACATATCCAGCGCCGAGGCGATTTTGTATCCGACATCAAGAACCTCGAGCTCGGAGAGCCGCTGTTGCCTCTCAATGCGCGTATCCAGGCTGCCACGATCTGCCAACTCCATGACCAGGTATCGCTGGCCTTCGAACTCGTCGAAGGAATAGATGTGAATGATGTTGGTATGATTGAGGGAGGCGCAGGCCCGTGCCTCGCGATAAAAACTCTCGAGTGCCACCGGGTCATTCTCTAATTCTTTGCGCATCAGTTTCACCGCCACCAAACGCTCGAGCACGGTGTCGAATGCCCGATATACCTTCCCATGCCCCCCCGAGGCGATCTTGCTGCGCAATTCAAACTGGCGCAGTTGCATCGGCATCATTATAGCATGCCCGCATTTGCTGCATGGCACCGAGGCCAGCGGCGGCAGGTCGCCCGGAATGAAGACCTTGGACTCACATCCACTGCAGGTCACCATCTTCAGTGGTTTATCGCTCGAACTCATGACGCTTATATAATAGCAGTATCTGCGGTTTCGGCGACAAGTTTTCGCGGCGCAGCCGCGAACCAGCAATTCTCACTTTGGGGAGCAGCGTGGGGGAGACATCGTGCTCTGGCCCTGCACCGAGTCGGAGACTCCGTGAACCGGCAGGGTGGAGACCTGCCCCACGCCCCGTCAAAATGAATTGCCGGTGCGTGGGTGTCCGTTTCTATAAAGTACGGCTTTCCGGTCAGTGGTTTCTCGGCGAGATGCGGGCAATGGGAGCCACGCACAAGGAGGTCGGCCAGACGTTCGGTGCGCTCCGAGTCAATTGCGCTCGGCTCAGCTCCAGCCACTGCATAGCCATGAGGGGCACTAGCGTTGGTTTGTCTTTCGTTATTCTGTTCTTCTTCCTTCCACTTTCCTGCGTCCCTTGGCTCCACGCTCGTTACGCGCTTCCTCGCAGCTTTTCTTTCGCTCACGGTTTCCTTCAGCGTGCGTTCATTGCCTCGCTCGCCTGCTCCGCCTTCGACGAAGCTCTTCCACTTACGGGAAGCGTGGGCTACGGGGCGGACTTCGCTCAGCGCTCGCAGGGTCGTCCCACCGTCTGGCCAAAGTCAAAATAGGACTTGCAGCATCGCATTAGTTTGCGGTGCGCTCGTGAATCGGCCATCCCTGATACTTGGGATAGTGTGATGATCAAGGATTCTCCAGTATTAATGACGTAAGGATCAAAGCAAGCGCGGTCGAGCGGTGGAACTAGCATGATGCGAAGAATGATTATCGGTTGGAGTTGTGGAGCGCTGGCGCTACTTCTTACCTGTAATGCCACCGCGGAGAACCGGTCGCTCGAACGGCCAGGTTTATCCGTTCGGAAGGGCCAACTCGTTTTGGCCGGCCGCCCGTATCGCGGAGTGGGCGCCAACTACTTCGACCTGTTTCTACGAATTCTGCATGAGCCGACTAACTCAACCAGCCTTCGCGGTCTGGAGCAGCTCTGCGAGTCCGGCATTCCCTTCGTGCGGTTTGCGACGGCGTTTAATGCGCACGATTACAGGGTTTATTTGGAGGATCAGGAGGCCTATTTTCAGCGGCTAGACCAGGTGGTGAAAACCGCGGAGCGGTGCAAGGTGGGGTTGATTCCTTCATTGCTCTGGAACCTGGATTTGCCCGACGCGGTGGGAGAACATCGTGACCAATGGGAAAACCCGAAGAGCAAGACCATTGGCACGATGCGGCAGTACGTGGGCGACGTAGTGCATCGGTATAAGGACTCGCCGGCCATCTGGGCCTGGGAATTTGGCAACGAGCCTAACCTCTCCGTGGACTTGCCGAACGCCATCGATTTCCGGAGGAAGGGTGGAACCGAGCGCGACGACTTGAAGTCACAGCACATGGTTGCAGCCATGACCGAGTTTGTGAGCGAGGTCCGGCGGCACGATACCTGGATGCCTCCGGCAGCTCTTCGTTTAATGCCGCCGGCAAATGGGACAATTCCCAAGCGCCCAGTTCGGGCAACAATTATTCCACCGCCGGTTTTTCTTTGCGGACACCGACCACCGCAAATCCGAGCCCCTTTGCCGGGGATTCGCTCAGCCTCGATTACAGTGGCGCCAGTATTGGTGGTGGCCATAATCTTGGCATGAACATAAAATCCCCGATCTCCTCCACCATAACGGTGAATAATCTGTACCTCAATCGCGCAGCGATCGTACAGTCACAGGGCAACGGCGTCGAGACGGTTGCGGGCAGCATCACCGTGCTGGCCACCTCGTTCCTGAATGCGGGGCAAACCAACCGGGTGTTGGCGATCAGCGCGCCCATCAGCAGCAGCTCATCGTCGGTTACTATCGGCATCCTTGGTGATGGTAACGGCGCCACCATTGTCAACTCAGGCACGCTGGCCTTGGGGGTCGGCAGTTCCCTGACCAGCAGTTCGACGATCTCGCTGAACAACGGCGCTATTCTGGATGTCTCGGCCGTCGCGGGGTTCAGTTTGGCTTCGGGCCAAACCCTGACGGGCAGCGGGACCGTTATCGGCGCGGTGACTTCTGGTACCGGCACCACGCTTTTCCCCGGCAACACTAACGGCGGCACTTTGACGGTTAATGGCAACATGAGCTTGGGCGATTGCTCAATGCTCTGGAACCTGAATGCTGCGGCCTTGACGGGCGGCACGAATGCCCTGAACGACCTGCTCGTGGTCAACGGCAACCTGGCCTTGACTCCGGGGATCACCGCGAAGCTGGTTTTCCCCAGTGGCGGCATCCCGGTTCCCGGCACGTATACCCTGTGCCAATGCACCGGTACCCTCAGTGGTGCCGCTGCCGATTTGACTACCTCGCTGGGCAACAACAACTATACTGCCACATTCTTTTTGAACACCCACGCCTCACCGGCGGTCGTTGCCGTGAACATCGCCCCCGTGCAGGTCACTAACAGCAATCCGCAGAACCTTGTGTGGACCGGCCAGAATAGCTCGGATTGGGACACTACCACACCCAACTGGACTAATACTGCCGGCCTGAACACCAACTTTAATTATGGAGACTTCGTCCTGTTTGACGACACCACCGATAGTACCTATGTGAACCTTATAGCGGCCGTTCCGGGCTCGACGACGGTGGACACCGCCTCTACCTACAACTTCGTCGCCGCTGGCGGCTCCATCAGCGGGCCAGGTGGCCTGACCAAGATGGGCTCCGGCACCCTCGTTCTCGATCTCGATAACGATTACGCCGGTTCCACGCTGATTCAAGCCGGCGTGGTGCAGGTCGGCAACTACGACGCCGTTGGCTCGCTCGGCCTGGGCGCGGTCACGAACAATGGCGCGATCGTCCTGACCCGGAGTGATGCCGCCGGGATATTGCCCAACGCCATCAGCGGCACGGGCAGCGTCACCATGAGCGGATCAGGCACCGCCACCTTGAGCGGGGACAACAGTTACAGCGGGCGCACGACTGTCAACGGTGTCACGCTCAAGCTCGGGAGCGCGACAGCGCTGGGAGTGGCGAGCGGCTCCACGGTCGTGAACTACGGCGCAGTCCTAGACCTCCACGGCCAGATGGACGGGTCGCTGGAGGCGTTCTCAATCAGCGGTTCCGGGACCGGCACCGGCGCGCTGGTCAACAACAGCGCGAACGCTGTCATCCTGAATGGCCCCGTCGCCCTCGCCAGCGACGCCGCTGTGGGCGGGAGCGGAAACATGACGCTCAACGGTGAAATCAGCGGGAACTTTGGTCTCACGAAGGCCGGCGCCGGCACGACGACGCTCACCGCACCGAATGCCTTCACTGGTGCGACGGTGGTCAGTGGCGGCACCTTGGATATCAGCCACGGCCATGCCTTGGGCAGTTCGCCGACGGTCACCATCCTGAGCGGCGCCAATGTTCTCCAATTGGATGGCGGCCTCGGCTACGGGATCATGATCCGCGGCGTTTCCTTCGACGGCATCGTACAACTCAGTGGCACCAATACCTACCTTGGCAGCACCGCGATTACTGTGGGATGGCTGCGACTTGGGAACGCCAACGCCTTGCCCGCTGGGACGGTGGTCGGTGTGCTCAATCCCTCCTCGACGCGTCTGGACTTGGGGGGGTTCTCACCCCAAACGGCCGGCTTGGTTGGCGACGGCCGGGTCGTCAATACAGCAGGCTCGCTTTCGACTCTGACACTCAATATCAGCAGCGCGATCAACTATTCCAACAAACTGTTTACTGCCACCACCATCCCGTGGGGTGGGCCGGGTTCCAACATTTTCGGCGGAATAATCTCCGGGGAAGTTGGTGTAATCATGGCTGGCGAGCCGGGCACTGTCCTGGTGTTCACAAATGCCAACACTTATCGCGGCGACACCACCGTTGCCTCGGGCAGCCTCATCCTTGACCCCACTGGCGGCATCGCCGGGTCCTCGAATATTATCGTGGCCAGCGGCGCTACTTTGAACACTTCGGGCAAAGTCGGCGGCTTCACCCTCGGCGCAGACCAGGCACTCAAGGGCACCGGCACTGTTCTGGGCAACGTGACCGCTAATGGCACGGTTGTTCCCGGCGCCTCGATCGGCACACTGAACTTCAGCAATAACCTGGCACTTCAGGCCGGCAGCACCACCGCCATCGATGTTGGGTCGGACGGAGCATGCGACCAGATTGTTTGCGGCGGTACGCTGACTTACGGCGGCACCTTGCAGGTCACCAACCTGGCGGGGACGCTGACGACCAACCATACGTTCAAGCTGTTCACCGCCGCCGGTTACTCCGGCGCGTTTGCCAACGTTACGCCGCCTCCCGGCGCCGGGTTGGCGTGGAATACCGACACGCTGCTTGTGGACGGCACGCTGCGAATCGCGGTCACCGCCCTGAACCCGACGAACATCACCGCCGTGGTAATCGGCGGCAACACCTTGCAACTGTCCTGGCCGGTGGACCACAAAGGCTGGTCTCTGCAGGCGCAGACCAACTCCGCCGACATCGGCCTGAGCACCAATTGGTTCACGGTTCCGGGTTCCAGCGCTGTGAACGAGATGACCATGCCGATCGACCCGGCCAATGGGTCTGTGTTCTTCCGGTTGGCTTATCCGTGAGTCGAGTTCTGAGACGATTCAGTGAAACCGCATTCGTGACTCCGCGCGGGGGGGGGGAGAGTGTCATGAAGCGAAGCGGGCCGCCGGTGGTTTCCGGCGGCCCGTCCAATATTCCGGCGATGGCGGCAGCGTGGTCGCAGAGGAGAGAATGACACGAACACTTCGAAATTGCCTGGCGGCCGCGATTGCGGGAGTCATGGGAATCGCAGCCGTTCCAAACGCGGCGACGGTCTCAATGACCGCTAGCAATTTGGGCACCAATAGCGCCACTTTCTCCCTCAGCACCGCTGCGTCCTGGCCCTGGGCCGTCACCGTGACCGTCAGCGGTGCCAGCCCGCCGCCGGTCACAAATTCAACCTGTTGCGCTTTATCAACGACCTGCGCCTCACGTATGCCACGAACCAACCCTACGGCACGAACCTTCCCTTTTTCTTGAGCCGAATTTCTTCCAATCAAACCGTCAATTCCAATCCCTCCGGCACCAACTATCCGAATTACCTGTTGCTGCGCGCCTGGCAGGCGCAGGTCGCAGCGAAGGTGACGAACGTTTACAAGATCGACACCGACGCTTGGGCGCACGAGCTATGACGACCAGAACGCGCCCGGCACCGGCGCCTTCTACCGGGTAATCCGGCCCTGAACCAACCCGGGCTTTTCCAGATGGCAGAGCAGTGCTCCTTGAGCGTGACTCTCTCCAATGACCGGGCGTTCCTGCTGCGGCTGCCCGCTGATGCTAACCGCCAGTGGAATCGTGCGCTCGCAGCGCAAAGCCAAGGTATCCCTGATAGTAGGGATACCGCTCCCGGAAGCTTGCTGCAATCATTGAGGTCAAATCAATGGAACCGTCATTATGAGAAGCGGAGCACCGCAGCGATTGAGCAAAGACATACTAATCCATTTTATCGGGCAACCATGAACCTTCGCGCGAACATTCTTCTGATCACAATTCTAGCGAACTGCTGCCCTCACGCACTTGCGGCGGACACACCGAAACCCAACATCAGAGGTCTGAGCAAACAATCAGGCCGAAAACAGTGTCTTCATAAGTCATGTGAC
>JBAXTC010000286.1:0-8712 GCA_037130375.1 Verrucomicrobiota bacterium
GGGAAATTGTTTGCCCGCCTCGTGCCACCCGCGCCCGTCAAAACGCCCAAGCTCGTCAAGCCCGACTTCATGGCGCAGTTGAAGGCCACTTGGGGCGACCGCATTTTTTCCGCCAGGGAGGTTGCTGAAATGCGCGCGGCGGAATTGAAAGGCGAAGCAGGATGATTGCCTTTCCTGACACGTCGTTTCTGTGCGCGCTGTATGTGCGGCAGGACAACTCGCTGACGGCAGCGGCCCATTTTCAGAAGATGCCGGAAGCGTTGGCCGTCTCCGGCCTGCTGCTTTACGAATTTCGCCAGAGCGTCCGCTTTCAAGTCTGGCTTCAGGCGCGGGACAAAAGCAGAGGCTATCCCCAAAGCATGGCGGAAGTGGCGCTCGCCAAACTTCAATCCAATCTGGACACCGGCGCGCTGGTGGTGGTCACTGCCGACTGGCCGGACGTTCACCGACTGGCCGAAACCCTTTCCAAACGCCACACCATGACGGGCGGGCACCGCAGCTTGGACGTGTTGCACGTTGCCACCGCTTTGCACCTGGGCGCGCGGGAATTTCTCACCTTCGACACCAACCAGATCAAACTGGCCCTGGCCGAAAAATTGAAGGTGAAACCTTGACCGCGCCGACGCCAAACTGCCGGGGCATTGTTTGTGCAAGAAGTTCGCGGTTTGATTATGGCTCAGGGATGCCCAACACATCATTTGGGATTGGAACAGGACGATCTTTTGGCGATGTCGATCTGGAGACCGAAATCATGAACGGACTGCTGCATCAACGCAGCCTTCCCCTGCGTTCTCGTCACGAACCCACTTGCCCTGATGGCGCTACGGGCCGACCAGCACCACCGCCACTCCGTTGAATTCCAATTCCGCTTCACAACCAGCTTTGGACTGCACCTTATACGTATCTTCAGCGACGGAGATGTTCCCAGCTCCGTTAGGAGCGCCATGTTTATAGTAACGCCCACCCCGGATGCTCGGCCAAGCTCCTTTAGGAGCGGCATGGGCTGTGGTGCTGATCGCCTTCCACCCGCCCAATGGAGAGTGTTGAATATCTGATTAACGTCCTTTAGGTTGAGTTCGACGTGATGGACCTCGCCTTGGGTGGTTGAGTTCTCAATCATGTTTCTCAAATTAATCGATGCAAGCTAAACTAAACCGGCAGGACGTTGCTCCTTCACTGCTCTGGTTTCGCCTCGACCTGCGTCTGGCGGACAACCCCGCGCTGCACGCGGCGATCCAACGCGGGGGGGCCGTCATCCCCGTATTTATTTACGCGCCCGAGGAAGATGCGCCGTGGCAACCGGGCGGCGCGTCGTTGTGGTGGCTGCATCAATCGCTACGAGCTCTCCAAATGGACTTGCGTGCCACCGGTTCAGCCTTGGTTATCCGCCAAGGTCCGTCGTTGGCGGGATTGAGATGTCTCCTGAAAGAAACCGGCGCGGGCGCGGTGTTTTGGAATCGCCGCTATGAACCCGCGGTGATCCAGCGCGACCAGAACATCAAAGAGACGTTGCTGGCCGACGGGGTGGATGTCGAGAGTTTCAATGGTGCGCTACTGCACGAGCCATGGACGATTCAAAATCAAAGCGGCAAACCGTTCCGGGTGTTCACACCATTCTGGCGACACTGTCTCACCAAGCCCCCGCCCGACGCGCCGCCGAGTGCGCCGCTGAGAATCCTCACGCCAAAGGATATTCCAGAATCCCTGGCGCTCGATGCGCTCAAGTTGGAGCCGAGAATCAGTTGGGCTGAAGGACTGCGCGTCGCCTGGCAGCCGGGAGCGGTCGGAGCAAAGGCGCAACTCCAACGCTTCCTCCGCGAGGCCGTGTCGAATTATGGCGAAGACCGCAATCGCCCCGACCGGGTAGGCACATCGCGGCTCTCGCCCCATTTGCACTTTGGCGAAATCACACCGCGCCAAATCTGGAACGCCGTGCGCCGGCACGCGGAGGCGAGCCAGATTCCAGAAACGACGTGGCGGGCATGGCAGTTCCTCACCGAAATCGGCTGGCGTGAGTTCTCGCACCACTTGCTTTATCACTTCCCGAACACGCCGGTTGAACCGTTGCGTGCGGACTTCAAGCGCTTTCCGTGGCGTAAAGATGCTGCCTGGCTCAAGGCCTGGCAGAAAGGGCGCACCGGGTATCCTATTGTGGACGCCGGCATGCGCGAACTGTGGACCACGGGCTGGATGCACAATCGCGTGCGAATGATTGTCGCGTCGTTCCTCGTGAAAGACCTGCTCCTCTCGTGGCAGGAGGGCGCGGCTTGGTTCTGGGACACGCTCGTGGACGCTGATCTCGCCCAGAACACCCTCGGCTGGCAGTGGACCGCCGGTTGCGGGGCGGACGCCGCGCCTTACTTCCGCGTGTTTAATCCCATCAGCCAGGGCGAGAAGTTTGACCCGCACGGAGACTATGTCCGCCGCTGGTGCCCGGAACTCAAACAACTCCCCGATGCCTGGTTGCACAAACCGTGGCAGGCGCCTTCTGAGATATTGGCTCGCGCCCGGGTGGAACTCGACCGAACTTACCCCCGTCCGATTGTCAGTCACGCCATTGCTCGCGAGGTCGCGCTGGAAGCGTTTTTCAAGATTCGCGGTGGGCAGGATGGAAAACACGGCCAAGGAGGTATTGCCGCGAAGGTTGGTGGGCGGTGACTCCCTTCATCAACTGCAAAAGCTGCTCTCACTCGAAACGACAACCAGTTTGTCTCTGTTTCCTCTGCCGGCCAGCAACTGACTCGCATGAAACTCACGAGCGGCGAGCAAGCAATCGTTGGAAGCGCACCCGGTTGTAACGCTGGGCGAGGATACACGGCAGATTTGCCGCCAGCGCGTAGATGACCATGACCAGGTCGGCCCACCAGGGATTCCAGAGGAAGAACACCGGAGCACAGCCAATGGCGCACCAGTGACAAAGTTCCCCGCGCCAGGTTTCACGGATGAAACGGCGCAGGTAGTCCGCATGAGTGCCAACAAGCGTGCTTTTGGCAAAACCGCCGCCGAACCAGCGCGCAGCGTCGGGCAACCAGTCCTTCCAGCGCTTGATTCCAATCACGCCCTCGTAGAAACGCCCCCCTCGCTCCCACCCGCGCGCAGCTCCCGGATTGAACCAGGTCACCGGCATCCGCGTGAAGGCCCAAGCCAGGCCGAACTGAATGACCGGCCAACCAGCCAGGTTCAGCACGACAATCCATAAGATGGGCAGTTCAATCCGCAAGAATCTCGCGTCCTTTCCATTGAACCCGCTTGCCTGAGCGCAGTATCGACCACGCAAACACAACGAAAAAAACGATTAGCGGCACCGGATAGAGCACCGCCGTGAACCAGCGGAAGGCTCCTACCAGCCGGCTGAACCAGGCTACCTGCAAGGCGCAGAGCAAATAGGCCGAGCCCCAGCCGAGCCAATCGCCAGTCACCAGCCAACCCAAGGGAGGCAGCATCAATCCAATCATCCACGCGACCACGAACACCATCACGCCGCGCGGGGTCTGGCCCGCCCCAGACGCAAAACCTTTCGTCCAGCCGGCGATCAATTCGCGCAGTCCGTTCGGATACATGCGGATCGAAATCACGCCGCGCCCGGTCACGCTGCGAGCCGGTATGCCAGCGGCGCAAAACTGTTGTGCGAGGAAGCAGTTTTCCAGAATCCGGCCTTTCACCGCCTCGTGCCCGCCCACACGCCGGTAGCTTTCGCGGTCCACGAGCAGCATTTGTCCGAACAATCCGTCTGGCAACGTGCCAATGGTCATGTTGAAGTTGAAGAACAGCGACAAATCCTCGTAGGCCCGTCGCACCGCGTGGAAAGGTCCGACCGAGAACGCGCCGCCGTCGTAGTCCGCCAGCACCCGCGCCAAGCCGCCCGGCTCGAACCACGTGTCCGCGTCCAGGAACAGCAGCAACTCACCCGTCGCCGCTTGCGCGCCTTGGTGACACGCCCACGTCTTCCCGCGCCAGCCTTCGGGCAACGGCTGCGAGTTGACGACGCATGCGCCAAATTGTTGCGCAACTTGGCCGGTGCGGTCGGTAGAGGCGTCGTTGACGACGATGATTTCGCATGGTTGGGCGGCTTGCACGGTGATGGAACCCAGCAGTGTGGGAAGGTTTTTCTCCTCGTTCCGGGCGGGAATGATGATGGAGAGTTGATCCGCCGAAGCCGTTTTGCCCCCACCGGCAGCCCCTTTTCTGACGCGCCCAAGCACAATGCAACCCGCCCCCCAGAGCGCAAGCGTGATCGTCAATAGGATGCCTTCGATGTTCATCAGGAGATTCCTATTACACGTTATCCGCGGATGGCACAACCGGCAACCCTCTCGCCAACGTCCGGCGGTGGGTGGGCGGACGGTTTGTGTTCGTTTCTAACCTGCGGACCGGATAGGCTGTGGTGGTGAAGAAAATGATTATCCTGTTTGTCATGCTGTTGATTGGTGCGGGATTGATTTTCGTGGGTTGCCAGACCACGAGGAGCGGCTACGAGTCCGCCCCCTACAAGGTGGGTCGCACCGACGGCAAGTTCGAGCTGCGCGATTACCCGGCATTGACGGTCGTCGAGACGCCAATGACTCCCAGCGGCAAGAGCGCCGACGGAAGTTTCATGCGCCTATTCCGGTTCATCACCGGCGGGAACGAAGCCAAACAAAAAATTGCCATGACCACGCCGGTGTTCATGTCCGGCAACGACACAAACCGCACGATGGCGTTTGTGCTGCCGGCAAAACTGAAGGCCGCTGAAGTGCCGCGGCCTGCCGATGGCGCCGTGACGGTGCGCGAGTTGCAGGGCGGCCGGTTCGCCGTGCTGCGCTTCAGCGGCGGGCGCAGTGCCAAGCGGGAGACGGGAACGCTTGCGCTCCTCCAAAACTGGCTCGCGGCACAAGGCTTGAAAGCGTCGGCGTCGCCGGTGTATGGCTATTTTGATCCGCCGTGGACGCCGTCATTTCTGCGGCGCAACGAAGTGATGCTGCGAACCGAGGCAGTGAAATGATAAGTCTCATCCGGCAAATCGCCGGGCACACAAGGAGTTGATCACTTGTCCCAGGCGGCCACTTTCCTGGCGACGTTCTGGCCGCAGAGCACCACCATCGGCATCCCGCCGCCCGGGTTCACCGAGCCGCCGACGAAGAACAGGTTCGGGTAGAGCGTGCTTTGCTTGGGCGCTTTGAACGCGAGATTCTTCCAGCGGTCGCTCACGACGCCATAGATCGAGCCTTTGTTCGAGTTGTATTGCGCGCGGATGTCGAGCGGTGTCCAGAAGTGCTCGAAGACGACGTGCTTCCGCAAATCTCTCAAGCCCATGCGTTCGAGTTTATCAAGAAGGCGCTCCTTGAGCTTGAAATAGTCCTCGCGCGTCAATGGGTGCGCGTCGTCAATGTGGGGAATGTGCGGGAGAATCTTCAGGCAGTCGCAGCCCGCCGGCGCGACGGTCGGATCGGTCTTGGACGCGGCCACAAGGTAGATCGTCGGGTCATCGGGCAACTCATATCGCTCAAAGACCTTCGCGAAATGCTCTTTCTGATGGCCGCTGAAAAAGAAATTATGGTGAGCGAGCTGCGGATACTGGCAATCGAGGCCCAGCTCCACCACTAGCCCGGAGCAGGTTGGCTCAAGTTTCTTTTCCAACGAAACAATAAACGTTTTGTCCTCGCGCAGCAACTTTTCGTAGGCGGGAATGACTTCCATGTTCGACACAATGATGTCCGCCGCGTGAACAATTCCATTCGCCACGATGCCAGTGACGCGGCCGCTTTCGCGGCGCACTTCGCTGACCTCGGCGTTGAGATTGACCTTGATGCCGAGTTCGTCCATCAGGCGCCGCAGGCCGAGGGCGATGTGGTAAAGCCCGCCGTCCACATACCAGAGGTCGTAGCGGAACTGAATCGTCGGCATGGCATTCATGAACGCCGGCGCGCGATACGCCGACGAGCCGACATATTTGATGAAGAAGTCAAAGATGTCGCGGAAGTAACGCGTCTGAAGATGCGACGCCACGCCTTGGTGCATCGTGCGAAAGAGATCGAACTGGAAAAACTTGAACAAGCCGTAGTGCTTCGCAAATCCCTGCCAGTTGTCCAGGCCCTGCTCGAAATAACCGTCGTTTGTCAGGTCATAAAGACCGGCCGAGTATTTCAGGAAACGCTCGATGTTCTCCGGCGGTTCACCGACCTTGCGCGCCTCGGCGGCCATCCTCTCCGGCTCGGGATACAAATCCAGCGTGACGCCGTCCTCGAAGAAATTCCGCCAATGCGGGCGCAGCGCGCGGATGGAGAAGTAGTCAGTCATCTTCTTCCCGCTGCGCTCGAACAAACGCTCGAAGATATGCGGCAGCGTGAGAATGGACGGGCCGAGGTCGAACGTGTAGCCACACTCCTTGAGCACGTTGAGCTTGCCGCCAATCTGGGCATTCTTCTCGAACACCTCGACGTCGTAGCCCATCTGCTTTAGCGAAATCGCGGCGGACAACCCGCCCAGCCCCGACCCGATGACAATGACTTTTCTGCTGCTCATACTTGCCTCACGTGTTTTCCGAAACCCGTTTCAGACCTTCCTTTGCCAGATGACCCGCCGGATGCAGCGCCAGTGCTTTGCGGAAATAATCCACAGCTTCAGAAGTGGCCAGGAGCCCAATCAAAATGAAAATGAAGTTGACGCGGAGCATTGCTCCTTCAGTTATTACCCGATAATATGGCATTGCTCAAGCCGATTATGGACTTTGCCGCCACCAACCAACGTCAGCGCGCCTTTTTTCAATCAGGCGCCACCCGGTCAGTGGAGTTCCGCCGCGCCCAGCTTGAACGGCTGGCCGGCGCATTGGAGCGGCACGAAGCCGCCTTGCTCTCCGCGCTGCAAGCCGACCTTGGCAAATCTCCGAGCCAGGGCTATGCGTCCGAGTTCGGCCTGGTGCAAATGGAAATTCGGCACGCGCTCCGCAACCTTCGCCGCTGGGCCGCGCCCAAGCGCCGCCGCACGCCCTGGTTTGTCGCGCCGGCACGCGGCTGGGTGCAGTTCGAGCCTTTTGGCCTGGCGCTCATCCTTGGCCCGTGGAATTACCCGGTGCAACTGCTCGTCAGCCCCCTCGTTAGCGCCATCGCGGCCGGCAACTGTGTCGTGCTGAAACCTTCCGAACTCGCGCCCCAGACGGCGGAGGTCATTGTGACGCTCCTGCGGGAATGTTTTGCCGGGGATTACATCTCCGTGGCAACTGGCGGCGCGACCGTGGCCGAGGCTCTCTTGCGCGAGCGGTTCGACAAAATCTTTTTCACGGGCAGCACGCGTGTCGGACGACTCGTCATGGCGGCGGCGGCGAAACACCTGACGCCGGTGACGCTCGAACTCGGGGGCAAATGTCCCGCCATCGTCTGCGCGGATGCGTCCCTCGCGCTGGCCGCACGGCGCATTGCGTGGGGAAAATTCATGAATGCCGGGCAAACCTGCATCGCGCCTGATTTCGTCCTTGTCGAGCGCGAAGCACGCGACACTTTCGTGGCGGCGATGAAAAAGGCGCTGCACGAATTCTATGGCGACGACCCAGCCCGGTGCAAAGATTACGGGCGCATCGTCAATCACACGCACTTCGAGCGGCTAGTAAATTATCTGCGGGACGGGAAAGCCGTCCACGGCGGCCGGCATGACGCGAAGGATTTGTTCATCGCACCAACGCTTTTGGCCGACGTGTCCCCGGACGCAGCGGTGATGCAGGAGGAAATCTTCGGGCCAGTATTGCCCGTGCTGGAATTTGACAAACTCGACGACGCGCTCGCCTTGCTGCGCGGAATGCCTGCACCGCTGGCGCTGTATGTCTTCACTCGCGACCGTGCCACCGAAGCCCGCGTGCTGGCGGACGCGCGGTCGGGCGGCGCCTGCGTGAACGATGTCGTGTCGCACATGATTGGCACACGCCTGCCATTCGGCGGATTGGGCGAGAGCGGGATGGGCGCGTATCACGGACGCGCGGGATTCGAGACGTTCTCACATCAGCGCGCAGTGTTGCGTCGGGCAACCTGGCTGGACCTGCCGTTTCGGTACCCGCCCCAAAAACTTTCACTGGCCGGACTGAAGCGGGCGATGCGTTTTCTTTTGGGCGACTAATCTTGCTCCTATCGCCGATCTTGTTTAACCATTGAGCATGTCACGGCCCATTATCATCATCGGAGCAGGCCCGGGCGGGTTGGCAGCAGCCATGTTACTCGCGAAGGCTGGAGCGGATGTCACCATTTTGGAAAAACAGCCGCGCGTGGGTGGGCGCACTTCAGTTATCGAGAGCGATGGCTATCGCTTCGATCTTGGCCCAACGTTTTTCCTTTATCCGCAAGTCTTGCAGGAGATTTTCCAGGAAGTCGGACGCGACCTTTACGAGGAAGTGCCGATGACCAAGCTCGACCCGCAATACCGCATCACCTTCGGCGCGGGCGGGGAGTTGAATGCCACGCCCGACCTGGAACGTATGGTGGCCGAGATCGCCAAACTCTCGCCGCAAGATGCGGAGGGGTTCCGCCGGTTCATGGCATACAACCGCGTGAAGCTCGAGAAGTTCGCGCCGTGCCTGCAAATGCCTTTCCCGGGCTGGACGAGCTTGCTCAGCCTGCGCCTGCTGAGGGTGTTGCCCTTTCTCAAACCGTGGAAGTCGCTGCACACCGAGTTGGCGGGCTATTTCAAAGACCCGCGGCTGCAACTCGCGTTCACGTTTCAATCAAAATATCTCGGCATGTCGCCATTCCA
>JBAXTC010000287.1:0-8709 GCA_037130375.1 Verrucomicrobiota bacterium
TGCTTAAAGGCGATAAAGGCGAGGCGATTGCCGCCAGCTTCGGCCGCGTAGGTGCGAGCGGCGTGGTGAAGCTGCTGAACACAGTCGGGCGAGAACACATCCGTCGGAAGGTTGCGCGGTCGGAAGGCGACGTAGCTGCGCAGGATTTCGGAGCCGTAGTTGCCCGTGAGCCGCACCGGGGCGATCTTGCGCGCGAGCCGGTTGAGATACATTTCGGCGGCACCGGTAACGTCCATGGTGCCATCGGTAACAAAGACCGTCTTTTCGGCGAGAGCTGGGAACTCGCCAAAGAACCCCTCCCCTACCGCTATGGTCTGGTGCGACTGGCCACAGGCGCGCGCTACTTTTCGCGCGATCTTTACATCGGCGCAATCGCGGAATGGGCCATTGAAGGTGTAACAGGGCAATTCGCCGGGGCCACGCCCGGACCAAGCCATGATCATTCGGCCATCCATTCCGCCAGTGAGCGACATGCCGACCGGCCGGATCCCACTCAGATAGCGTTTCAAAATGCGGGGGAATGTTTCTTTGAGCCGCGCATAGTACTCGTCCGGAGCAAAGGAGGGCAACGATTCCCACGAAGCTGGGTCGAAATAGCGGCCTTTCGTCAGCTTGCCATCTGCGGAAAAGGTCCAGACCGAACCGGGGGGCAGCAACTCAATGCCGCGAAACAGAGTGCGATTCTGCAAGACGCAGCCGCAGCTAAGCCATTCGCCCAGTCCCCGGGGATCGAGGTGCCTGGTTTCAGAGAGGACTTTAAGAAGGGATTTCGCTTCAGAAGAAAAGAAGAAAGCCCCCGGCGCCTGATGGTGGTAAACGCGGCCGAGCCCATAACGGTCATTAAACAAAATGGCGAGATGTTGGCGTAGATCGAACAAGAGACCGCTGAACCAGCCGTTTAGCTCTTTCAGGAAACAGGGGCCAGATCGTTCGTAAAGAGCTATCAAATGCTGAATTGTGTCCTGCTCGCCAGAGCCTCCGTCAGATTGTGGGTTGGAGGAATCGCCAAAGAGTTCACCGGCGAACAGCAAACCGACATCTTTGGAGTGGTTCCAGCCGCCAGATGGCCGGGAGGCGTTCGCGGAAACCCAGGCCGCCGAGGTGCCCAATTCGCGGCTGGTACAGGTTCCGCTGGTGTAGAACGGCTCATGTTTCATGCAGCCCAGCATCTGGCCGAGCAGCGACAAATCCGCCTCCGCCGGAGAACTTTTGATAAAACCTGCAATGCCGGGCATGGAGGGATCTTAGCGAAACGATTGGTCGGCGGGAAAGTGCGGCTGTAATCGTGTGCCTTACAAAATGGAGCCGGCGGGAGGAATTGAACACTCCACCTGCTGATTACAGATCAGCCGCTCTAACGTTGAGCTACACCGGCGCGAAATCGAGCGCGTCATTTAACGGACAGAATCGGGTCTGGCAAGCGAAATCATAGGAATCATGGGAACGCGGGCAAAGCACAGGGGTGCATCAAGCTCGGAAACCCCGTTCTTCATTGTTTTCAGTGAAATGGGGGAAACAGCGTCCCCTAACGCCCGCTCATCTCCGCAGCCCCACCGGAGCTTCGCTCGTTGCGGTTAGTCCCTTTGGAGCGAAGCACGGTTCGCGCATAGACGAACTGGCGAATTGCCAGCATAGCTGACAAGACGCGCCCCGGCAGCAGATTCTTCAGGCCGCGGTGGAGTCCCGTCGCCAGAGCTACCCTGCCCTTCAGGTTCAGTGGAATGTAATACCTGGGAAGCAGCAGTTGATGAAATCCATTCCGACGCTTGAATTCGGTGACCGGACTGTCGGCCTTCTTGTCGTAAATGTATTGGCCGTAGATCAATGACGCAGTGGTCCGCTTGCTGCAAATATCTACGGCCTTGGCGAGCAAGGCGTTGACCGGACGCTTATCGAAGTGGCAAAGCTTCGCGAGGATCTGCATAATCCGAGCAGTCGGCCCCACATACACCATCTTCAGGAACCCAACCAGTTCGTCTTTGTAGTAGGCGCCGATGAATTGGCTACGTTCCAGATAGCTGGAGTTCTCGCGCTTTACGGTTTCCAAGTCCTTGCCGTAATGCCAGAATCGGCGGCCTTGCCTGATCGGTGTCTCGTCATAGATATCCTTGATTCCTCGCACCAGAGCATCATTGAATTCGACGGCCCTGACAACCAAGCTCCGTCTTTCAGCTCGCCGGACGTTCTTGCGCGACTCCTGGGGAAGCCCATCCCACCATGTCGAGAAATCTGTGGTGGGGGCAACCGCGAGATTATCCCACTCGACCGCGTAATCGAATTTCCGATCGGTTTCCGGCAACGCCTGCGCAAAGGTGAAGAGGTCTGGCTTGGCACCGTAGCGTTTTAAGCTGGCGAGAAAAGCTTCCGGAGCCTCGACTGGTTGGCCCTCTATCCAGAATTCATCGAATATGCGGGCCACTTTGAGCCATGTGCCTTCAATCACAACCTCGCGGTCACCAATGCGCACGTTGGACGCGCCGCTGGTGCGCGCGGATGGTTTGTGCTCAATAGTTGCTAGTTCCATCACGTGGACAATCAAGTGTGGATAAGTCCCGTAACGGACTGTCGCAATCGAGCCATCTGTTCCGCACGGTGGAAGCTGATCAATTCGGCCGGGACAGGCCGATTCATCCTGGTGAGGGCAGCCCAGAGGAAGCCGGATTGGAAGTACAGACCGCCCAGGAGACGAGGCTTTGTCCGCATGCGAGAGATGCCGCGCAGCAATTCCCAGAGCGGATGGCCGCCGACGTAATAGGCCTTTTGGCCGTAACGAAAGTGAGCCATTAGTGCGCTGTCAGTTCCCGTGCCGATTTTCCGGTGATGCAGGCAAGTCTTCTCGAGGAATGTGCGGGTCTGCCAGCCTTTCATGCGGGCCGTGGTGACTGCAATCCAGTCGATGGCTCCCCCTTTAATGGGGACATAGCCGCCGACCTGCTCGAAGCACTCCCGCCTGAACATCTGGCAGGCGCCGGAGACGTGCTCCAGTTGAGCAAACCGGTGCGCGTAGGTGTGGCGATCGCGTTGGGTGGCGTCTTCGACGAAGGGCGTGCCAGCAACGCCGAGCTTGGGAAAAAGCTGAAATTTGGAAAGCAGAAAGCTGAAATACTCGGGGTCGAAGGTGATGTCGGCGTCCAGGTTGCCGATGATGTCCCACGAAGTTGAAGGCTGAGAGTTGAGGGTTGAGATACGGGCGTAGCCGGCGTTGAAGGCGTGGGCTTTGGCAGCGAACTGGCGGTCGCAGCGCTCGGGCATGCGCAGCAGCTCGATCCAGGGATGCTTAACCGCATAGCGCCTGACGACGTCGTCCGTTCCGTCGGTTGAACCGTCGCTGACGATAATCCATTTGGTCGGAAGGATTGTCTGCGCTACCACGGCGCGGATGGTGCCTTCGATGAGAGCTTCCTCATTCCTGGCGGGTGTGATTAGGACGTAGTTGAGGGTTGAGAGTTGACGGCTGTGGGTTGCGCCCTGAGGCCCCGGAACGGAGTTGAAAGTTGAGGGTTGAGGGTCTTCACGAAAGGCTGAAGGCTGAAGGCTAAGCGCTGAAGATGGGATCTGCACCGAAGGCGCAAGAGCAGAAGGTTGAGGGTTCAGACTGTTCTGATTCCTGAACTCCGACTTCTGATCTCTGACATCTGACTTTCCATGCTTGAGTTTCCCCAGGAGGTGGGCCAGGGCTTTGCACATAGTCCCCTGCCCCCAATGCAGCATCGGGGTCTTAATCATGGTCCAGCCGAGGTCACGATAGTAGAAGTGGCCGTCCGGGGCCTGCATGTTGTCGATGGTCCAATTGGCTACTCGCTGAGAAAGCCCAAGGGCCTCCGGGTCTTCATCCGAGAAGAACGCCAGCGTGTCTATGGCCTGCGCGGCGCATTGGATATCGGTGGGGTAGGTTCTGTTATGGTAGTACTTCGGACGGTCTGAGGGTTCGAAAAAGTTGGCTTTCAGGTAATCGAACCCGCGGCGCATTTGAGGTTCAAAAGAAGTGTCGCCGGTTGCCTGGATGTAGCGCTTTAAACTGTCCAGGTTATAGCCCGTGTGGAAGTTATCGATCCAGTGGTACTTCCGCTCGTGCCCGTACCACCATGAGCCGTCCGCATTTTGGCGAGAGACCGAGTAGAGCATGGCGTCACGCGCGAGTTCCATGCACTTGCTGTTCCCGATGGAGTGCCCAACCTGGCCGAGCAAGGCCGCGCCGAGCATGTTCGAATTGTGAATGGAACTTTGCTCGATCATCACATAGCTGAGGCAGGAGCCGGAGTCTGTGCGTTCGCGCGGCAGGGTCATGATCCACTCGCAAATGCTGATTGCAGCATCCAGGTGCTTGGGATCGCCGAAAACTCTGTGGGCTTCGAGGAACGCCTGGCCGATAAGGCCACTCCAGACGATGGTGGGCTCATGGGCGGGAATGGTGCCCGCGCGGGTGGTAAAAGCGAAGTGGTTCCCCCAACAATAGTTCTTGTAAGCAGGAGCGCGGTGCTCAACCAACCAGGTCAGGCAGGATTTAGCTTTTTCAGCGTAACTGCGCTCACCCGTTTGCGCGTAAAGCTTTGTATAGCCCCAGGCCATGTAGCCCATTCCCTTCGTGGAGATGTGCGGCGGGATGCCAATCCAAGGACGGATGTTGAAAGGGGACCTGAGCACGCCAGCCGTAAGCAACCTGTGAAAAAATGGGTGCCCCAGCGCAAGGGGCCGCAGGACGGAGAGCTGACCGTCCCCAGGATCGTAGGCCTTATAGCCATGGTCCTCGACCCAGTGGCAGAGGCGGCGAAGGCTTTGTTGGATCTTAGCGGTCATCCGTGGTCAGTGGTCTTTGGTCTGTGGCCAGCTTGCAGCGGCCGGCCTGCGGGAAGGCAAACGGGTAGCAGAAGGAGGTGACCGGTTCGCCGAGCTGGTGCTCGATTTCGGATTTGGAATTTTAGAGTTCAGATTTGATCTCAGGCCAATCGAGTTCGACGAGTTTTGGGTGGTTGACGGTATGCGAGCCGAAGTGGATGCCATGTCGGAGCAATTCCCGGACCTCATTCCAAGTTAAGAATGCAGAGTGCGGATTGCGGAATGGGAAATGGGAAGGAACCTTGAACCCTGAACCGTCGAACCTTGAACCTTGAACGGAGCGAGATCCCCCGATAAAAGCCGTAGGGAGAAAGACTGTGGCCGTAAAGCCATGCTCTTGCAGCACAGGAAACGCTTCCGTGTAGAAGTCTCGAAAGCCATCGTCGAAGGTGAGAACGACCGGTTTCTTAGGAAAAGCTGAAACGAGTTGGTCGAGGCTGATAGTGTGATAGTCGTGGTCAGCCAGGAATTGCATGTGCTGCCGGAAGACTGCAGGGCTGGTGTTGACCCGGTAATAAGGGGAGACGCCGGGCTCGGGGTCATCTGAGATGCTGTGATACATCAAAATGGGCACACGCCATTTTGAGTCCATAGTTGATCGTTGATGGTTGATAGACCGGACACGGCCGGCCAAACGATGGAATGGCCGCACTAAGTTGAGCGTGATGAAACGGTCTAAACGCACAGCATGAAAAGCTGAAAGCTGAAAGCTGAAAACAGAAATGGGGCAGAGCGGGTTGCTGACTGAACAGCGGATTACAGGATTAAACGGAGATTCAGGGGAGAAGCGGAGAGCAGAAACGAAAGGATATCCTTCACTCGAACTGCCGACCGGTCCAGTAGCCAGGGCGGCGGCTGGCGTGCGCCACAGCGGCGATCCAAATGGAGTCTGGCATTTCGAGGAAAAAGATGATGAAGGGGAATCGTTCCACGAAGTATTTGCGAAAGCCACTGTGTTTGTGCGGCGGCCAGCTTTCCGGGCTTGTTTGGATTGCCCTCACCGCTTGCTCCACCTTGGCCTGGAGATCGAGACCCAAGCCTTTGGCGCGGCTCTCATAAAAGAAGATAGCTGCATCAAGCTCTGCCTGTGCCTCGCTGTGGATGACAGCGGGCTTCACGAATACTTAGCTCGCAGTTCGGAAAAGACTTTTTCAGCCGGCTCACCTGCGGCGTGTCCGCTTCTGATTTGCTGGCCGCGCCGCTCCAACTCAACGTCCCAAGCCCGCTCCGCATCCGCCACTGCCTCTGGCTCTGCCGCGTGGTGGAGCGAATGGATCAGGAAGCGAGCCAGCTCCGCGCGGTCGGCTTCGCTCAGGCTGACAAGCTCGCTTTGCAGCCTCTCTGCTGTCGTGCTCATAGGTCAAGAATGCCTCGTTTTGCCAGAAAGTCAATGGCGGAGAACAGCAAGCAGAAATCAAGATTCTGACCGCAGATTACGCAGATAGACGCAGATGGAAAAGTTGTCTTCCGTAGCTATCTGCTCATGTCTGCGCCATCTGCGGTTGAATTATCGAGTGGAAACCAGGTTATCGACCAAGGCTAGATAATCGGCTTTGCGGGCTTGCCAACTGTTGCGAGCGGCGTAATCCAGGCCATTCGTCACCAAGCGGTCACGCAGGGTTTGGTTTCGGAGAACGTCAACCACTGCTTCAGCGAGGGCCTCTGGGTTGCCGGATTCAAAGAAGTGGACGACGGAGTCGTCGAAGTAATACCGGTCTATCTTGGTATTGGAGGCCACGACCGGGATACCGAGCGACATGAATTCCATGATCTTGGTGCTGTAGGCTTCGTTGCCGAAGGAGTCGGCGCGCTTAGGAACGACTCCAAGGTCCGCGTTGGCCATGATCTCGGCGACCTGACGCACGGAAACCGGATTGAAGAAGCGGACTTTGCCGTCAAGACCCAGCTCGTGGGAGAGGGCCACGAGGCTGTCTTTCATGTTGCCGTCGCCGTAGATATGCAGTTCGGCATGAGGAAGCTTGGAACTCACTTTGTGGAAGGCGCGGATGGCGATGTCCAGGCCCTGGTGCCACTGGAGGCCGCCGGGAAAGAGGACGATGAGTTTGTCGTCCTTCCGGCTGCGGGGGCGCGGCTGAAATATCTGCCCATCCACATTGTTGATAAAGACCGAGCATTTGCCGTTGCTGCCCGTCCGGGCCGCATACTTGTCGAGCCAGAGGTGGTTGGAGATGATCACACGATGGGCGAACCTGACCGATGCGCGCTCGATCCATTTCAGCATCTTTACGAGCCATGCATTTTCCCGTGCGCCGAACTTGCTGGCATAGAATTCCGGGACGATGTCATGCACGTCGAGGATAACCCGCGCGCCGGTGAGCTTCGGGTACCACGCAGCAAACACGAGAAAGTCCGGGATGTTGTGGATGTGGATGATGTCGTAGGGTTTTCGGGCGTGCTGGCGAGTTATCCAGAACGAGGAAACGACAAGAAAGCGCACCAGCCGCAAGAGGAACGCGAACTGGGACTTCTCCCGCTTGCCGAACCGCTTCTGAATCCGATGCACGTTGACTCCCGTAACGCACTCGCGAGGCTTGGTATCACGGCTCCGGCGGAGGCTGAAGACGTCCACTTCATCACCGCGTTCGGCCAGTGCCTCGGCATACCGGGTGACCCGCCCGTCGCTCTCATAGAAGGAGTGCGTGAGCATGCAGACCCGCTTCGGATGGTGGAGGCGAGGCACGGGCGTGAGCGTGCGCGCGTAACGCGCCACGTCGCGCGGGAGCGGATTCCAGAAGGTTGTTCCGTGCCGCTCGATCGCGTAGCGCAGGAAACGCGCGTAATGATCCACGGGATAGGTGCGCGAAGAGGCCGGTTCGCCTTCGAAGCGGAGGTAGTCCGGATGCACATTGAGCAGGGCCATGCCGCCGTGCTTGGCGATCCAATCGAGCTTTTGGAACCAGATGTCCGGATGGCGCTCGCGGAACAGGAGGAAGAGAGTCGAGTCCTGCGGCAAGGTGTAGGGCAATTCGACATAACCGCTGCTGAGTGGAGTGGTGGAGTGGTGGAGTGGCGGAGTGGGGGAATCGGAAGGGGGCAGCCCTGAACCTTGAACTGGGGAGCCGTAACCGGGAACTGGGAACTGGGAACCTTGAACCGTTGAACTTTGAACCGTTGAACCTTGAACTGGGGATCCGGAACTTGGAATTGGGAACTCTGAACCTGGAACGGCATTGGATGAGCGGGGCACCCAGAATGGGAAGATGGTGCTGACGCCGTCGGGCTGGGGCTCGAATGGGTCGGTGTCGAAGGTGGAACAGTCATACTGGATGTCCAAATCATGCAGCCAGTCGAGTTCACTTAACATGAAGCCGGAACGGAATCCGACGGCACCCCATTCCTTAAGATAGTGGTTAATCCTGACGACATTGCGGCGGAACTCTTTTTCGGTGAGGAACAGCTTGCCATCGTGGTAGAGGTCGTGAACGCCGACCTCGAAGCCGTTCTCCACGAGCCATGTGCGAAGGGTCGAGGGGACGGCGTAGTCGCCTTCGGGAATGAAGTTAAAGCAGGAGCGGAAGCCGAGCTGCATCTCCAGTTCTGCCAATTTCCTGACCTTTGCCATGCCCTCTGGTCCCTCAACATCGTGCGTGAGGACGAAGGCGAATTGTTTGCCGTCGGGCCAGCCCGGCCAGTTGGCCGGCGGTTTCTCGGAGCCGGGCAGGATGGGCCATTTGTCCAAGACGCTATCGCGTTTTCTCATCGCAAACCAGCGGCGGATGGCCATCCGGGCGGAGGGCGGAAGCAGCGGCTTGAGGTGGTAATAGAGGCGGTTGCGAAACATTGAAGACAAAAGCTGAAATGCTGAAATGCTGAAATGCTGAAATTAAGATGCTGACCGCAGATTACGCAGAT
>JBAXTC010000288.1:0-8681 GCA_037130375.1 Verrucomicrobiota bacterium
ATGGCCCCTCACTGACCGGACAGCTCGCCAACTTCCGCGTCTGGAAGACGCAACGCACCGCCGAACAAATCCGCGATAACATGCTTAAGAAGCTGAACGGGGAGGAGCCGGGTCTCTTTGGCCTTTGGAATCTTGACGATCCCGCGAATCCGGGGCGCGATGCCTCGCCCGGCGCGCATCACGGCAAGCTCATCGGTCAAGCCATCGTCACGAACGCGGCGCTGCCGGTGCTTGAGTATGGAAAAATCACCGACGCCGCCGGCAAGCTGCTGGCGAACGCGAGCGTTTTCGTGCGAGGCGCGAATGGCGTCGAGCGCCGTTTCACCGGGAACGACGCAGGCGAGTATGCGATCACGGTGAACCCATCCGAGCGTTGCGACCTGTTTGTTTCCAACGGCGAGTTGTCCGCCTACCGCTTGGGCTTCCAAACCACTGCCGAGCCGCAGCAACGCCTCGACTGGACGCTGGCCGATTCGGAGAAGACGCCGATCACCCTTGGTCGTAGCAGCCGACGTGAGGAGGCTCCATCTGAAAGTCAGAAGTCAGAAGTCCGAAGTCAGAAGGTCAGTCAGAGCCTCCTCACGTCGGCTGCTACAAATTTCCCCGTTGGCACGGTCGTCGCCACCGTCCTCACGGACGAGCGGGGCGAATTCGCATTCCCGAACGTGAAGCCGGGCGTGTATCATGTGCGCGCGCAGATTCCCGGTGGTCGGGCCTGGCTGAACGGTGGCAGAATGCTTTATGCCGACTCTGATTTGACCGACGTGGAGCGCGCAAAATTGGCGGCCATTGACTTCCGGATCGCTCCTTTCCGGAAGGGGACCTGGAAGAACTACGCCACTTTGGACGGGCTGGCCAGCGACCTAACCTACGGATTGGAATTCGATCGCGGCGGACGGCTCTGGATCGCCACCTTTCTTGGCGCTTCGCTCTTCGACGGCACGGCCTTTACCACCCTGTCCAAAGCCGATGGATTGAGGAACGAGTACGTCACCGCCTTGGCGGAAGGGCCGGATGCCGCGATGTGGTTTGGACATCAGTTTGGGCTGACCCGTTGGGATGGCCCAAAAACTGAAGTCTTCACCGAGACAAACGGCTTGCCGGGCGACTACGTCAACGCGATTTATCGGGACGATCAGGGTGCGGTGTGGGTTGGCACCATGGGTGGTCTGGCGCGCTATCAGGACGGGCGCTTCACCTGTTTTACCACCACGAACGGTCTGGGGGCGGCGACCGTCACCTCCCTGGCGGGTTCGCGTGACGGGACCGTCTGGATCGGCACGACGAACGGGCTCTCGCGCTATCGCGACGGCCACCTGACCACTTTCCGAACCAAAGAGGGCTTGGTAGCTAACAACGTCATTGCTCTTCGCGCCGATTCAGGCGGAGGCCTCTGGATTGGCACATTCCACGGCGTGTCGCACTGGGATGGAACCAATTTCCTCAATTACACCCAGAGAGACGGCATGGCCGATGACCAGGTGACCTCCATTGAAACGGAATCCAACGGGGTGGTGTGGTTCGGCCACGGCTACGTCAACCAACTTGGAGGCCACTCATCCGGGAGCGGTCTGACGCGTTTTGATGGTCGGAGCTTTGTCAATTTTCGAACTGCCGATGGTTTGGCAGGCAGTGGAGTCACTGGCATTCGTTTGGCTCCGGATGGCGCGTTGTGGATTGCAACACGCACGGGAATTTCTCGTTATGACTCCAAGTCCTTCGCTACTTACACCACTGCCGACGGAATCTCAGGCAACTCCGTGCAGACCAGCACCCGGGCTACGAACGGCCATCTTTGGTTTGCTGCTACCTTCGGGGAAAGGTCTTTTGGTGGAGCACCTGGTAATGGAATATGCGTCTTTGACGGGAAGCGGTTTCGCCCGTTCACGACCAAGGATGGCCTGCGGGAAGAGAACATCTACATCTCGACCGTTCGCGCTGACCAACATGGCGGAGTCTGGCTGGGAACGAGCGGTGGACTTGCGCATTTCGACGGAGGCAAGTTTCGATTCTGGACCTCCAAGGATGGGCTGGCTGCTGACAATATAGATGACTTGAGTCTGGCGCCAGATGGCTCGGTGTGGATGATCCATCGGGGAAGTGGGCTGACCCATTTTGACGGCGAACGAGTTTTGGGAACTGTTCTCGCAGTTGAGCAATCTGCGCTTCTGGGAGAGGGTAACCGAATCCTCTGTGAGCCTGAGGGATCGCTTTGGGTGGGAAGCTATGGCGGAGGATTGGCGCATTTCGACGGCAAAAGGTTTGGTCCTTTGTTTGTGCGGCCAACTATTTCGTCCCAACCTGTCTTCGCACCCACGACCTCGACCAACAGCGGGTTCTCCTACCCAGTGATGGGGTTATGGCGCGATGCCGACGACACGCTCTGGGTAGCCACGGCATTGGGTGGCCTGCAACGCTATGATGGCAATCGCTGGACAGCCTTTGACAGCCGGCATGGCAACTTGCTGCAGGATTCCATCTTCACCGTCTTTCGGGACAGCCAGCAACGCCTCTGGGTGGGCACGGGCGGTGGGGTCAACATGCACGACGGTCAGGTCTGGTCGTCCTTGGACAAGAACGACGGGCTGTCCGGGGGCAGGGTCACCACGATCTGCCAGGGGCCGGACGGCGACCTGTGGTTTGGAACGGACAGTGGCCTGAGCCGCTATCGCCCGCGCGCCAACACATTGGCCGCACCGCTGGTCCGCGTCCAGACTGGGACAAACTACGCCGCTGGCATCGCGCTGCCGCCCGTGCTGCGGGGGACGCGAATCACGTTCCATTTTTCTGTGGTGGACTTTGCGACCCAGCGGCACAAGCGCAGCTACCGTTGGCGCATCGCGGCCGGCCCGCCGGATGCGGCCGCTCTGAAGAGCGGCAGCGACTGGCGCCTGACGCATGAACCGAATTGCGAGTGGGTTCCCGGCCAATCGGGCGACTTCACGCTCGCCGTCCAGTATGTTGACCGGGACCTGAACTATTCGACGCCCGCTGTCGCCCACGTGACCATCGTGCCGCCGTGGTTTGCGAACGCGTGGATCATGGTGCCGTCGGGCGGTGCGCTGCTGGGTTTGCTTGGCTGGGCCTTGGTGGCGCGTTCAATGGCAATTCGGCGCAAGCGCGAGGCGGAGCAGTTGCGGGAACAACTGTTCAAAGAGGAACACGACGGGCGCCAGGCAGCGGAACGCGCGAAAACGGAAATTGAAGCGAAGAACCGGCAGTTGGAAGAAGCCCGCGCCACCGCCGACGAAGCCAACAAAGCCAAGAGCAGTTTCCTGGCGAACATGTCGCACGAGTTGCGCACCCCTCTCAACGCCATCATCGGCTACAGCGAAATGTTGCAGGAGGAAGCTCACGACACCGGCCAGGCGGCGTTCGTGCCGGACCTGGAAAAGATTCACGGCGCGGGCAAGCACCTGTTGGGGCTGATCAACGATGTGCTCGATCTCTCGAAGATCGAGTCCGGCAAGATGACGCTCTACCTGGAGGAGTTTGAAGTGAGCAAGATGGTGGCCGAAGTGGCGGCGACGGTGCAGCCGCTGGTGCAGAAGCAAGCCAACCGATTGGAGGTGGACTGCCCCGCGGACATCGGATCGATGCGCGCGGACGTCACCAAAGTGCGCCAAACCCTCTTCAACCTGCTGAGCAACGCCGCAAAGTTCACCGAGGGCGGAATGATTCGACTGAGCGTGAGACGGGAAGATCTGAAACGTGAAACGGCTTCGGTCGTTGCAGGGACCGATCACGCATCACGCATCACGCATCACGCATCACGCATCACGTTTCAAGTTTCTGACACCGGCATTGGGATGACACCGGAGCAAACTGCGAAGCTTTTCCAAGCCTTCACCCAGGCCGACGCCTCGACCAGCCGGAAATACGGCGGCACGGGGCTGGGCCTGGCCATCAGCAGGAAGTTCTGCCAGATGATGGGCGGCGACCTGACGGTGCAGAGCGAGCCGGGCAAAGGCTCCACGTTCACGGTAGCCTTGCCGCGCGAAGTCCAGGAGCCCGCCGTCCCGACCCAATTCCTCGCCCGACCAGGAGCGCCGGCGGCCGGCCCAGTCGCAGGGGGACCGTGCGTCCTGGTGATTGACGATGACCCATCGGTGCGTGAATTGATGCAACGCTCGCTGAGCAAGGAAGGTTTCCGGGTCGAGGCCGCCGCAGACGGTCAAACCGGCCTGGCTATGGCGCGCCAGCTCCGACCCGCCGTCATTACCCTGGACGTGATGATGCCGCACATGGACGGCTGGTCCGTGCTGGGCGCCCTGAAGGCGGAGGCCGCCACCGCGAACATTCCGGTGATCATGTTGACCATTGTGGACGACAAGCAAATGGGTTTCGCCCTCGGTGCCGCCGATTATTTCACCAAACCCATTGATTTCCAGCGCCTCCACCAGGTTCTGGACAAATATCGCCAGCCGGGGGTGAAGCAGACGGTGTTGATCGTGGAAGATCACGCGGAAACCCGGGAGATGTTGCGCCGCACGCTCGAGAAGGCAGGCTGGACGGTGACGGAGGCATCCAACGGCCGCGTGGGCCTGGAGCGGATGGCGGCAACCCAACCCAAGCTGATTCTGTTGGATCTGATGATGCCCGAGATGGATGGTTTTGAATTCCTGGAAGCACTGCGGCGGGAGGGCCACCCCCGGCGCGTGCCGGTGATCGTGATCACGGCCAAAGAACTGACGGATGAAGATCGCCGCCGACTCAACGGCGGGGTCGAGCGCATCCTTCAGAAGGGCGCCGTCAGCGGGGAGCAGTTGCTGGCGGAAGTTCTCGCCGTAACAAAGAGGATCCCATGAAATCAGTCTTTTCTTGCTCTTGCTCTTGCTCCTGCTCTGACTCTTTACTCTCCGCCCATGAACACCACCAAAATCTGTTTCGACCACGAGAAACTCATTGCCTACCAACGCGGCATTCAGTTTGTGGCCTGGTCAAGCCCGTTGCTGGAAAGGCTGCCGGCCAAGTTGGCGGTCTCTGACCAGCTTGATCGCGCTTCAATCTCCATTCCGCTGAACATTGCGGAAGGCAACGCGAAGTTCACCGCGCCGGATCGGCTCGGCGATGAGGCAGTGGAGTATCGGAAAGGAACGGAAAGCTTGAGGTAAGGGCAAGAGGAAGAGCAAGGGCAGGAGCAAGAGGAAGAGGAAGAGGAAGAGCAGTAACAGGATGAGACTATGGCCAAAATATTATTGGTTGAAGATAACGAGATGAACCGCGACATGCTGTCGCGGCGGTTGGAACGTAAAGGCTACACGGTGACGTGCGCTGTGGACGGACGGGAGGGCGTCGCCAAGGCGCAGAGCCAAAAGCCAGACCTTATCCTGATGGACATGAGTCTGCCGGTGCTCGACGGTTGGGTGGCGACGCAGCAGTTGAAGGGCGACGCCGCGACGCGGGCCATCCCGGTCATTGCGCTGACGGCACATGCAATGGCGGAGGACGAGAAGAAGGCGCGTGAGGCCGGTTGTGATGACTACGACACCAAGCCGATCGAACTGGATCGGCTGCTGAGCAAGATCCAGAGGCTGCTCGGTAACGCGAGGTCATGAACGGTCCGCCACGGAAAAATGATCGGGCCGCAGCGGCGCCGTTCGAACCCGAGTCGGCGGCGAAGGTGGATCTTTCGCGCATGAGGCATGAGCTGCGCACCCCGATCAACCACATCCTCGGCTATTGCGAGATGCTGATGGAGGAGGGCCAGTTTCCCGAGGCCCACGCCGAGGATTTGCGGCGCATCCACACGGGCGGCCGCGAACTGCAAGTGTTGATCGGGCGATACTTTGACGAGGAGCAGTTCTTCCGGCATCGGGATCTGCACCAACTCTATCACGAGCTGCGCACGCCGGTAAACCACATCATTGGTTACAGCGACCTGTTAATCGAACAGGCGGATGACCCCGGGATGCAAGGAGCGATTCCGGACCTGCGCAAGATCCGGGATGCCGCGGCCAACTGGCTGGCGCTGATGGAGGCTTACCTCATCGAGCCAGCCGCAGCCGCGTCCGCCGAGTCGGACGAGGCCGGCGACAAGGCGCCGCAGGCGCTGGCATTGAATCTCGGCTTCACTTTCAAAGTGCCGGAGCCGAAAAGCGCCCGGGAGGCTTTTCGGGACGAGGGCGCGCTACTGGTGGTGGACGACGACGAGAACAGCCGTGAGATGTTGGCGCGCCGACTCCGGCGTTGCGGTTATACTGTGTCGGCCGTGCCCAGCGGCCTGCACGCGCTGGCGCTGGCCCGCAACCAGAAGTTCGACCTGGTGATGCTGGACATGATTATGCCCGGATTAGACGGCTTCCAGGTGCTGGCAAAGTTCAAGGCCGACCCGGCGCTGCGGGAGATGCCGGTGATCATGCTCTCCGCTTTGGATGAGGAAAACGGCATCGCCCGCTGCATCGAGATGGGCGCCGAGGATTACCTGGCCAAACCCTTTAACCCGGTCTTCCTGCGCGCGCGAATCGGGGCGTGCCTCGAGAAGAAACGGCTGCGCGACAGGGAGCGCAAGACCCATCTTGCCCTTGTGCAAAGCCAGAAACAACTGGCGGCGGAGTTAACGGAAGCGGCGGAGTACGTGCGGTCGCTATTGCCCGCGCCCCTCACGGGGCCGATCCAGGCAAAGTGGTATTTCCAACCCAGTGCCGCGCTGGGCGGCGATATTTTCGGCTACCACTGGATCAACGCCGACCGCCTGGCAATCTATCTGCTCGACGTCTCCGGCCACGGAGTGGGCGCCGCCTTGCTCTCGGTCTCCGTCTTCAACGTGCTGCGAACGCAGTCGCTCCAAGGGACGGATTTCGGAGATCCGGCGGCGGTGCTGAGCCAGCTCAACCGCGTCTTCCGGATGGAGCACCACAACAACTTGCTCTTCACCATTTGGTATGGTGTTTTCGACCGTACCAGCCGGCAGTTGACTTACTCGTCCGGAGGGCATCCCCCGGCTGTGCTGACCGGAGACGCTCCCATCGAGCTGCAAAAACTCAGCACCGGCGGACGCGTGCTGGGATGCGATCCCGCCGCGGAGTTTCGCAATGAATCCTGCCAAGTGAAGCCCGGCAGCCGGCTGTACGTGTTCAGTGACGGCGCCTACGAAATCTCACGGCCCGATGGCAAGACGGCCCAACTCGCGGATTTGCTCCATCAGCTCAGCGTGCCTGCTCTGCCGGGGCGCTCGAAACTGGATGAATTGATCGCATGGACTCAAGCCACGAGAGGACAATCCTCATTCGAAGATGATATGTCCATTCTGGAGGTGGAACTCTGAGGCCGCAGAGTTACCGCGTTTCAGCCACCTCAAAGCCGCTTGATCATCAGGAGGATATTCTTCCCTTCCGCCCGGCGATATTCCATTCCGTCGAGCGACTTCCGCATCATGTGAATTCCCAATCCGCCAATGGGTCGCTCATCAATCGGCTGCGAGACTCGCGGCTCGGGTTGCGCCAGTGGATTAAACGGGCGGCCGTCGTCCTCCACCTCGACGCGCAGTTCAGGCAGATCGAGTTGAATGCGGACTCTGATCTGATGCTCCAGATTGTCGCCGTAACCGTGCAGGAGAATGTTGGTCAGGTGCTCTTCGATCGCGAGTTGCACGTCGTGAAAAACCCGCGCCGCCAGACCGTGTTGCCGGGCGAAAGACTCCAGTTGATCCTGCAACTGCGCGACTCCTGACCTCTGGTTCGGCAGAGTCAGCTCAAGTTGAGGGGTCATGCGTCCGGGATAACGACGCTGGGGAGCAGTACGCCACAGGCGCGGCTATTTTTCCACGAGTTCGGGAAAACCCGTCATCTCCAGAGCCGACGTCACTTCTGGCGAAGGCCGCGAAGCCAGCAGCTTGAGTCCCTTGCCCTTCATCTGGCGATGGTACTGCAGCAACACGCGGATGCCCGCCGAGCAGAGAAACGTGGCCTGCGCAAGGTTTACGTAAATGGCTTTGTAGCCTTGTTGCATGGCGGCGATGACCTCGACCTCCAGTTGATGGGCGGCCGCGCCGTCAATCCGGCCAGGCAACATCAGCTCCAGGCTGTCGCCAGAAATTCTTTTTCCGATGTCCATAAATTGTGATGCTTCTAGGGCTCATCAAACCACCCGGCGCGTGGCGATTCAATGCAAATCGGCGACAAAGTGTGGACGGATGCGGCGGGCGTAATCCTGACAGACAGGCGCCTGCTCAGCGTGGAAGGCTGGAAAATGACTCGACAAGCGGCCCGGACAAGGAATTGTGCTCGTCACCTCGCGGAATTGACCCGCAGCGAGAGCGAGAAGCTGCTCGCCGTAACGAAGAGGGGGCACATGAAATCCGTCTTTTTCTTGCTCTTGCTCTTGCTCTTGCTCTGACTCTTTACTCTCCGCCCGTGAACACCACCAAAACCTATTTCGACCACGAGAAACGCAGGCAGGATGCGTTGGCTTATCGGACTTCAGCGGAGCAAGGATAAGAGCAAGAGCAAGAGCAAGAGCAAGAGCAAGAGCAAGAAGGTGCTCGCCGTAACGAAGAAGGGCGCATGAAATCAGTCTTTTCTTGCTCTTGCTCCTGCTCTTACTCTTTACTCTCCGCCCGTGAACACCACCAAAACCTATTTCGACCACGAGAAACGCAGGCAGGATGCGTTGGCTTATCGGACTTCAGCGGAGCAAGGATAAGAGCAAGAGCAAGAGCAAGAGCAAGAGCAAGAGCAAGA
>JBAXTC010000289.1:0-8680 GCA_037130375.1 Verrucomicrobiota bacterium
TCCAAGTGAGCACAAATTTGGCAGCATGGGCATTTCTGACGAATATCACGCAGACAGAAAGTGTTACAGCCTTCGTGGATACGACGGCGGTAAATCTAAGTGCTCGATTCTACCGAGTTGTGATTCCGTAAACGTTGGTGTGTGAATGGATCGCCAAAGGCGACGGACTCGGTGCTCGCGGTCGGACGGGCTGTTCGGAGGAATCCCCTATTCCCCAAGCAATCGGTTTGCCGGCAGGCACGCACGGTGGCGGACAGAAATGTCCGCGCTCCTTTCGTGCGATTGCGCACGGTGGCGGACAAAAATGTCCGCGCTCCTTTTGTGCGATTGGGCACGGTGGCGGACAAAAATGTCCGCGCTCCATTCTTCGGTGGTATCTCTGCTCGAAAAAGATGCGTCTTCCGGCGGGGATTGACTCATTTCCTCTTGGACAATTGCTCTCATTCCGTGTTTCATTCTGGCTTGCAATGGCTATGGACGAAACCAATTCATTGATCGAGCAGCGCAAGGCGAAGCTCGCCGCGTTACGGGCGAAGGGCATTGACCCGTTCAAGAACAAATTCACACCTACGGAGAGCTGCGCCGAGGCGCGCGCCAACTACGCCGAGGGGCGTGAAGTTGCGGTCGCTGGCCGAATTACGGCGCATCGCGACATGGGCAAGAGTATGTTCATCGACGTGCGTGACGAGAGCGGCCGGCTCCAGGTCTATGCGCAAAAAAATGTGCTTGGCGACGAACAATTCGACGTCTTCCGGCACCTGGACCTGGGCGATTTTATGGGTGCGCGCGGGACGTTGTTCACAACCAGGACCGGCGAGATTTCCGTTCGACTCACCTCGTTTGTGATTCTGGCCAAGGCGCTGCGTCCGCCACCTGAGAAATGGCACGGTTTGGCCGACACCGAAATCCGCTATCGCCAACGGTACCTTGATCTTATCGCCAACCCGGAGGTGAAAGAGGTATTTCTGAAGCGCAGCAGGATTGTTCGCGAAATCCGCAACTTTCTGAACGAGCGCGGCTACATCGAGGTTGAGACGCCAATGATGCAGGCGATTCCCGGCGGCGCGGCTGCGCAGCCGTTCAAGACGTTTCATAATGCCCTTGGTTGCGATTTCTATCTTCGCATTGCGCTGGAACTTTCACTGAAGCGGTTGCTTGTCGGGGGCATCGACAAGGTCTTCGAGATCGGGCGCAACTTCCGGAACGAGGGCCTTTCACGCAAACACAACCCGGAGTTCACCATGCTCGAGGCCTACCAGGCTTATGGCGATTACGAGAGCATGATGGAACTGGTCCAATCGATGGTCTGCCAGGTCGCGCAGAAGGTGCTGGGCACGCTGGTGATCGAACACAAAGATTCCGAAGGCAGAGTCACGAAAACCATCGATCTCACCCCGCCCTGGCGGCGCATCAAGTATAAGGACATCGTCCGCGAGCGCGGCGGCGCGGATTGGTTCGACGTCACGCCCCAGGAACGCCGTGAGCGCGCGGTCAAGCTTGGCGCTGAGATCGCAAAAGAACACGAAGACTTTGAAATTACCCAGTCGCTCTTTGAAAAACTCATCGAGCCGACGTTGATTAATCCGACCTTCGTTACTCATGCGCCCAAGGAGTTGATCCCGCTGGCCAAGCTCTCGCCCGAGGACCCAACCGCAGTCGAGGTTTTTGAATGCTGCATCAACGGCCAGGAAATTGCCCCGGCTTACACCGAGCAGAACGATCCCATCGAGCAGCGCGAGCGTCTGGAACACCAGGCCGGCGGTGAACAGCAGAAGCTCGACGAGGATTTCCTCATCGCCCTGGAGCATGGCATGCCCCCCGCTGGCGGCATGGGCCTGGGCATCGACCGGCTTTGCATGATGCTCCTCGGCCAGGAGAGCATCCGCGACGTCATCCTGTTTCCGCAGTTGAAGCCCAAGTAGGCCATTTCCACGTTGGCTCGAGCCCCGTGCGCCTCGCGTTCTGCAGGACGTTTCTCAGGCAGAACCAGTTGACCCCCCGTGTCCGTCCGCAAGCTCCGCAGCTTTGGCGCTTTTCTTCTGGACGGCGGAGAAAGTTCGCCAGAGGGTATAGAGTGGCCCAATCAGCTTCGCCATTGATGCCACGCGGCTAAACAAAGATTGCGGGCGGCGAACACTCCGAATCATAAAGAAGCCCGCCAGCGGGGCCAGGACAACGAGCAATGGGGCAAGCTGTCGCGGGGCGCGAGTGGCGCTGCTCATCCACGCCGCAGCGGAGCGCAGATCCTGAAGCTCAGCCTGGATCTCGTGGCGGTTTAGGCGGCTCTCGAGGATCAGGGCCTGCTTTTGCAGGCGGAATTTCTCTAGGTCTTTTCTTCCAAACACGCCTTGTCCTTTTTGATTTCGGCCAGGGTGGCAGCGAACGGCGCCCAGCCCTTCAAACGGCTGCGGAGCCGCCAACAGCAGGCGATGGTGGCAACCAGGTAACCGAGGCCCAGAGCGACGATCAGGCCGATCTGATGGTTGTTAACGCAGATGACCACGATGGCGACCGTGGCCACCATCAGCGTCATTAACGCCAGGATGAGGACAATGCCCCCCAGGAGCAGCGCCTCGAAGAATCTCCACCGCTCTTCCTGCCATTCCACCAAGAGCAACTCGAGGCGATTTTCCCCGATGGTGGCGACCGTCTTGATCAGGCGCTTTAGCGACGCGATGATCCCCGGCCGTTTGTCCTCGGGCCCTTCCATGTGACCTTACTTGCGTCCCACCAGCACCCCGATCAGGAGGCCGAGGCCGAAAGCGACGCCGATGGATTCGTATGGATGCTCGCGGATGCAGTGGTCGGTAGCTTTCGCCGCAGCGACCGTTTTTTCTTCCAGCCGATGGCATGTGCCTTTGGCGGACTCGAGCGCTGTGCCCAAGCGGCCGCGCAGTTCAGTGAGCTTTTCCCCGGCCTGCCCGGCCGTGGCTTTCAAAAGCTCCTCAGCATCGTGGACCACCGCTTTAAGATCGCTAGCCAGTTTAGTTTCTACAGTCGTCATATTTTTTCTTTCCATTAAGTTAATTCCGATCCTTAAGACTAATCCTCCCGGCCTATAAACCGCAACCACCAAAATTCGTGCCTCTTCCAGGGCCGTGGCTACAAATCTGCTGGTCATTCGTGCCGATTGATTCCAAGCTTGAGGTTTGGAATTCCCTTGGGATGGCGGGTTCGTGACTTTCCAGGGCGGGTTCCTGGGCCTAAGCGTGAAGCGCGAAACCAGCATGTCACCTCTGCTCAGACTTGATTCGGTGACCAAGTCCTTCGGCGCCGTGCGCGCGCTCAAGGGCGTCTCATTTGATTTGCGGCCGGGTGAAGTTCATGCGTTGGTGGGCGAGAACGGGGCTGGCAAATCGACTCTCATCAAGATTATCACCGGAGCGCACCCGCCGGACAGTGGCGCCATTGAAATTGCCGGGGCTCCGGTGCGGCATCTTAATCCGGCTGCCGCCCGCCAGTTGGGCATCGCTTGCATTTACCAGCAACCGGCGTTGTTCGCCGATCTGACGGTTGCCGAGGCCATTGCGCTGCGGCTCGAACCGCCGGGCGGCTTGCGCCGGGTGATTTGGTCTGAGCGCCACGCTCGAGCCGTCCAACTCCTCAGCCAAATTGGCGCCCGAATCTCGCCCGATACAGAAGTCAGCCAGCTTTCGGCCCCCGAACAACAACTTGTCGAGATCACCTGCGCCCTCGGTGGTGGCGCGCGCATTCTCATTCTGGACGAGCCGACCGCCTCCTTGACGCGCAAGGAGGCGGAGTTGCTGTTCGCCCTGGTGCGCCATCTCCGGTCAACCGGGGTTGGAATCATCTACATCTCGCATCGGCTGGAAGAGATATTTACGCTGGCCGACCGTGTCACGGTCTTGCGCGATGGCGTCAGCCTCGGCACCCGGACCGCCGGCGAGTTGGATGAAACGGCGCTCATCAAACTCATGATCGGTCGCGATGTGTCCCAGCTCTATCCGCCCGCCGAAGGTGAGCCGGGTGAAACTGCCCTGTCGCTCAGAGACGTTGGCTGCGCTGCTGGCGGGGTGCATCACGTTTCGCTCGACATTCGGGCTGGCGAGATCCTCGGGCTGGCTGGGCTGGTCGGTGCCGGCCGAACCGAGTTGGCGCGGGCACTTTTCGGAATCACGCCTGCCGACTCGGGCGAGGTCCGCCGAAGCGGCGAGCGGGTCGATATCCAGTCTCCGCAGCAGGCCATCGCCTGCGGGATCGCTTATGTGCCGGAAGATCGGCGGCGGCACGGCGTTATCCTTGAAATGCCAATCGCGGCCAACATCACGTTGGCGGCCCATTCCCGGCTCTTTCCGGCCGCATGGTTGCGGCTCGGCGTCGAACAAAGCGTGGCCTGCGAGATGATGCGGAATCTGGATGTCCGCGCCTCCGGCCCTGACGCGCCCGCCCGGTCGCTTTCCGGCGGCAACCAACAGAAGGTAGCGCTGGCGCGCTGGCTGGCGACACAGCCCAAAGTCCTCATTCTGGACGAGCCGACCCAGGGGGTGGACGTCGGTGCGAAGAGTGAAATCCACCGCATTCTGCGCCGCCTGGCCGGGGCCGGCATGGCGGTAGTGATGATTTCATCGGATTTGCCGGAGATACTGGGCATGAGCGACCGCATCGCGGTGATGCGCGGCGGGACCATTGCAGCGATGCTGCCGGGCAGGGCCTCGGCTCACGAGGTGATGGCGGCGGCGCTCGGCCAACCTGCGACGGGCTTATGAAGAGGTATTTCCTGGAGGTATCTGTGGCGCTGGCTCTGGGGGCCGTTTTGCTTGCGCTGGCCGTCTTTGCGCCGGCTTTCTACCAACCGCAACCGCTGCTTTCGCTCGCAGCGCGCGAGGCGCCAACGCTCGTGGTTGCCTGCGGCATGGCCCTGGTAATTATCTGCCGGCACATTGACATCTCCCTCGGAGCGCAGTTTTCCGTGTGCAGCGTTTGCGCCGGGTTGCTGGCAGCGATGCATTGGCCGCTGGTGTTCGTGCTGCCCGCCTCGATCCTGCTCGGCGCGATCTTCGGTGCCATCAACGGTGCCCTGGTGGCCGGCCTGGGCCTGCCCTCGATTGTCGTCACGCTGGCGACAATGGCAACCTGGCGCGAGAGCCTGCGCTGGTGGCGCGAGGGCGTCTGGGTGGACTTGCCGGACGGCCTTCAATGGTTCGGCCTCAGCCAGTTTGCCGGCCAATGGACGCTGATTCTAGTGGCGCTCACGCTCCTGGCCGCACTCGCCCTGGCTATGCGGCACCTCGCTGCCGGGCGGTTCATTTATGCTGTCGGCTCGGATACCGAAGCGGCGCGGCTGGCGGGCATTCGTCCGCAACGCGTCACCTTTGGCGTGTTTGTGCTGGCGGGAGCCATGGCCGGTCTTGCGGCCATGATGAACGTGATTCAATCGCCCCAGGTGGACCCCAACTCGGGCACTGGCCTCGAGCTTAAGACCATCGCCGCCGTCGTCGTGGGCGGAGTCGCCATTTCCGGCGGGCGCGGGAACCTGTGGGGCGCGTTTGCCGGCTTGCTGCTGCTGGCGTGCGTTGGTCCGGCGCTCACCCATTTGCACGTGGAGCCTTACTGGGACAAGGCCATTCAAGGTGCCGTCATCCTCCTCGCCGTCGTGGCCGATGGCTTGCGTCGCCGTCAAAAAACACTCTAATTGCAGATGAAAGCTCAACCGCCCGGCTCACCGCCTCTCTGGACCTCGCTCCTCATGCGGCATGAAAGTTTCCTGCTGCTCATGCTGATTGCCGAGTGGTTGTTGTTTGCCGCAGTTGGGCGGAATTTTACCACCTTGGACAACACTTTCGACATCATCCGCCACTCGGGCGAGATCGGGCTGCTGGCGCTGGCCCTGACGGCGGTCATCCTGACGGGAGGCATCGACCTGTCGGTCGGTTCACTGCTTGGCTTATGCGCGATTCTGTTCGGGAAACTGTGGCGCGACGCCTCGCTGCCGATCTGGCTGGCGATGACTTGCACGCTTGGGGCCGGGGCATTGGCTGGCGGGTTTAACGCCGCCCTGATCACCGGGCTGCGATTGCCGCCATTGATCGTCACGCTGGGCGCCTTTTCCCTGTTCCGCGGCCTGGCCGAAGCCATTACTCGAGGAATGGATACATTCACCAATTTCCCGCCGACTTTCCTGCGCCTCGGACAGGAACGATGGCTCGGTCTGCCGGCCCAGGCACCCATTCTCATCTTGTTTGCGACCGGGATATGGCTACTGGTCCACCGGACGACCTTTGGCCGGTCGTTTCGTGCGATCGGTTTCTCCCCCGAAGGAGCCCGATACGCCGGAATTCCGGCAGGGCGGCGAGTCACAATGGTCTATGTCCTCGCCGGCCTGACCGCGGCCATGTCCGCCATCCTCTATACCGCGCGGCTCGGCCAGGCCAAGGCCGACGCGGGCACCGGCTACGAGCTGCTGGCCATCACCGCGGTTGTCCTGGGCGGCACCAGCATCTTCGGCGGCACCGGTTCAGTGCATGGGACTCTGCTGGGGGTCGCCGCCCTCGCAGTGCTCAATAACGGCCTGGTCCATGCCCGCCAGCCGCGCGAAGTCGCCGGCCTGCTGACCGGTTTGCTGCTTCTGCTCGCCCTGGCGGGTCCGGTGTTGCTGAAAAAACTGGCCGAACGCCGGGGCCGATGGCACAGTCCTGCCCCAGCCATCCAAAATAACGAAACAGCATGAATATATACCTCCTTTCCCTAACGGCAGCGGGCCTGATGATCATCACCGGCTGCGGCAACAACACCGGTCCAGGGCAGCCTGGCGGTGTTGCAAAGAAGACCACAATCGCCTTCCTCCCCAAATCGAAAGGCAACGCCTACTTCATTTCCTGCAAGAAAGGGGCCGATCGCGCCGCGCGCGAGCTCGGGGTGGAACTGATCTTCGACGGCCCGACTGATCCGGATCCCGCCCGGCAAAATGAGATCGTTGAGAACTGGATCACGCTCGGCGTGGATGCCATCGCCGCCGCCTGCGAAAACAAGGAAGGCATCTCGACCGCTCTGCGCAAGGCGCGTGCCAAAGGCATCAAAGTCGTCACTTACGACGCCGACGCGCTGCCGGACGCGCGCGATTTCTTCGTCAATCAGGCCACGCCGGAAGGCATTGGCTACGCACTGATGGACGAGGCCGCGCGGCTCTGCCACAATGAAGGCGAATTCGCCGTCATTATCGGCTCGCTCACCGCCGCCAACCAGATCGAGTGGCGCAAGTATGTCGAGGAACGCCGCGCCGCCCAGTATCCCAACATGAAAATGGCCGCCGTGCGGCCTTGCGACGATCTCAAGGACAAGGCGCAGAGCGAGGCCACCACGCTGCTGAGCGCATATCCGAATCTGAAGCTCTTCCTGAGCACCACATCCCTCGGCGTGCCCAGCGCCGCCGAGGCCGTCAAACAGGCCGGCAAAGCAGGCCAGGTCAAGGTCGTCGGTTTGGGTTTGCCGAGCGAAAACCGGCGGTATGTGAAGGAAGGCATCACCGACAGCGTGATTCTTTGGAAAACCGAGGACTTGGGATCGCTGGCGGTGCGGGCAGCGTCGGCGGTAGTGAGCGGCGCTCTGAAACCCGGAGACAAGACCTTTAAGGCCGGCTCTCTCGGCGAATTTCAAATCGAGGGCGACAACATCATCCTCGGCAAGCCCTTTATCTTCAATAAAGACAACATCGACCAATTCGACTTCTAACCCCGCTTCACCAAACTCCTCCCGGCCTGAGCGGCAACCGTCCTGCGCCTCGGCAGGCCTCGGTGTGACCAAACCGCAGTTTCCGGTGGCCCACTACCCATTTCTGCGCTAACTTTGTCCCATGAAATTCTCGATGATTCTTTGTCTGGGACTCGGCTGGCTGATGACCGCAGGGGCGGCGGAATCGAAGCCGATTGCCGTCACCATTGGCCAGGAGTTTAAGATCAAACTGAAAAGCAATGCCACCACCGGCTATCACTGGCAGTTGGCGAAGCCGCCGGATGAAAAATTCCTGAAGTTTCTCGGGAGCGAATACAAGCAGCCCGATTCAAAACTCGTCGGCGCCGGGGGGCACGAGGTTTGGACGTTCAAGGCCCTGGCGACAGGGAAGACCGCGGTTGCGTTGGATTATGTTCGTCCGTGGGAAAAAGACATAAAGCCGGTCCAGAGCACGAATTTTGTGGTGATCGTGAAAGCCAAAAAGGCCAAAGGGAGTTAGCCCGCCGACTTCTCCAATCCAGCGACACATAGTGATGCCGGGGCAACAGGCGTCGGACCAAGCTGGTCTTGCCGACCTGCCGCGCGCCGGTAACACCCACCACGGGCCCCTGCCCGACGGCCCGCAGGAGGACGGGTTCCAGGGTGCGGGAAATCCACATGCGGATAAAGTTGGGTCAGCCCGCGCGCGCTTCGGCATCAGGCGGTGCTGGGACGTGTCACGGCTTGCGGCCGCGCCATTTCAGGAGCAAGTGGAGCAAGCCAACGCCGCGCAGGCGTTGCCTGGCCTGACTTTTGCTGTGACCGGTCCCTGGCCGCCCTACAGTTTCTGTCCTGCCCTCTCGCTGGAGTAATCCAGATTGCGCCGCCTTTCCCATGAACCGCGTGGGTTCATGGTCCGTGAGCAGGTCCAAACGGAACAGGAAACTTCCCATGCTGAAGACAGTGAGCGTGTTCCCCAATAGGGAATTGATTCCCTAGCGTGCGCGCCCGA